>JANJUH010000189.1 GCA_024710675.1 Lysobacterales bacterium | reverse complement strand
GGCAAGGGGCGGGGGGCAGGGGATCAGGTTCGAGTCGCGGTCGGCTCGTGCCGCTCGATCAACCCCCTGCCCCCTTTCCCATGCCCCTTCTACGACGGCAATCAAATCAGTGCGTTATGGCATGTTCGGTGAGAGCGCCCTCTGGGCGCGAAGCGGCCTTGCGGCGGTCCCATCGCGCCCAGAGGGCGCTCCTACGCTCTACCGCGCCGGCCTCTTCAACCACCAGGCACTCGCCGCCACCAGCAGCAGCGGCGGCAGCAGGTTGACCAGCAGCAGGCCCTGGCGCTGGGCCTCAGCGAGGTTGATCAGCGTGCGATGCGCGAAGAAGAAGGAGATGCCGATGACCATGCCGAGCATCAGCCGCCGCGCGGCACCCCCCGAGCGTTGCTGGCCGAAGGCGAAGGGCACGGCGGCGAAGGCCAGTGCGAGGCAGACGAGCGGATAGAACACGCGGTACCAGAAGGCGCTCTCGAAGGCGAGCGCGTCGAGCTGGTTGATGCGGGCATAGCGGATGGTCTGCCAGAGGTCGGCCGTGGCTTGCTGGCGCGGACGCACGGTGTGCGCTTCGATCAGGCCCGGATCGAGCAGCGTCGGCAACTCGATACGCTCCAGGGTGGCGCTCTCGATCCCGGAGTCACCGAGCTGGTCGCGGCTCAGACCGGTGATCTCGAAGCGGTCGCCGCGGTAACTGGCGCGCTCGCCCTTGATGACATCGACCAGCCGCGCCTGGTCGTCGAAGGCATATCGGGACACCTCCCACAGCTCGACCTGTCCCGGTCCGGTGACGACGATGCGGCGCGCATTCCACACCGCCTGGCCATCGCGCAGCCACAGGCCCGAGCCGGAAAAGGCGATGCCCTTGGCCTTGGCCTGCGCGATCAGGTCGGCGGCCATGCGGTCGGTGCGCGGGCCCACGTATTCGCCCAGCAGCAAGGCGCCAGCCAGCAGGATCGCCGCCGCCTGCACGGCCGACAGCGCGATGCGGGCACGGCTGGCGCCGGCGGCCTGCAGTGCGGTCAGCTCACTGCTCGCGGCGAGTGCGCCCAGGCCCATCAGCGCACCGACGATCGCTGCGGTGGAGAACATGTTGTAGGCGCGCCGCGGCACCGTCAGCGCGATGTACTGCACGACGCGCCCGATGTCGTAGTCGCCGATGCCGATCTCGTCGAGCTCGTTGAGCAGGCCCGAGAGCGTGTCGATGCCGACCAGGACCGTCCACACCAGCAGGATCGCCGGTGCGACGGCGAGGAAGATCAGGCGATCGAGTCTTTTCATCGCACGCCTGCCAGCGCCAGCAAACGACGCCCGCGCCGCCAGTCGAGCAGGGCCCTTGCCCAGACCGAGGTCACCACGGCGGCAAAACCCACGTGCACCCACCACACACCCAGCCAGGCCGGGGTCAGGCCGGTCAGTGCCCAGACCCGCGCCAGTTCGGTCAAGTTGGTGTAGGTGATGTAGAGCAGCACCGCCATCACCACGCGGCCGTAACGCGGCTGGCGCGGCGTGCTCTCGGCCATCACCGGCGCCATCAGCAGCAGGAGCAGCAGGGCCAGCGGCTGCACCATGCGGCGGGTCAGCTCGGCCATGGCCTCGATGCCGCCGTCGGCGAGGAGCGCGCGCAGGCTGCGGGCCTGCCAGGGATCATCGCCGCTGCCCTCGATCCGGCGCGGGATCGCGATCAGCGCCTCCTCGAAACGGATGCGGCGATAGTCCGGCTTGCCCGGCTCGCCATCGACGCGTTCGCCGTCGAGCAACTTGAGCACCACCTCGTCGCCTTCGCCCTCGACCTCCAGCACACCACGGCGCGCGGTCAGCACCAGCCGGTGGCCATCGCGCTCGCGCGCCAGCATCACTTCCTCGACCTCGCGCGCGTCCTCACTGACCCGCGAGACGTAGAGCACGCCGGCATTGCCGGGCAACTCGACGAAACGGCCCGAACTCAGTCCCGCAACGGCCACGCTGCGCTGGGTCTCGATGATCATCGTCGCCGCGACATCGCGCCCCAACGGCGCCAGGTACAGGGCCAGCAGCGCCTGCACCGCGACCAGACCGAGGCCTATGCGGAGCAGTGGACGCACCGTCGACAGCGGCCCGTAACCGGAGGCGGCCAGCACCGCCATTTCGCTGTCCCGATAGAGGCGGCCGTAGGCCAGCAGCACCGCGAGCAGGCTCGCCAGGGGCAGCAACAGGGCGATGGCCTCGGGGATGCGCAGGCCGATCTGGCTGAACAGCAAGCCGGCCGGCACGCGGCCGCGAGCGATCTTGTTCAGCACATCGGTCATCAGCCCGCCCAGCACGACCAGCAGCAACAACAACAGCACGGCTGAAAGCGTGCTGATGACCTCGCGTTCGAGGTAGCGGTCGGCGCGGGTGCTCATCGGGCCTGGGTTATGCTCTCGGGTTTCGGGGACCCGGGTCCCCCGCCGGCGGGTATCACTGATTCTGCCCGTCCGCCGCTGCTGCAATCCATTCGGAACAGGAGATCGTTCATGCTCGAGTTCAAGCGCCAATCGCTGCGGCCCAAGGATGTGGCGGCCTCGCTGGTCGTCGTCGCCGTCTACGAGGATCGCATGCTGAGCAGTGCCGCGGCCGAACTCGATGCGGCCAGCGGCGGCATGCTCAAGCGCCTGATGGAAAGCGGCGACATCAGCGGCCGCATCGGCACGACCACCCTGCTCCACCAGTCCGGTGGGGTCGTGGCGCCGCGGGCGTTGGTGGTCGGCCTCGGCGAGCAGCGCAAGTTCGATGCCGCCCGCTTCCTGCGCGCCAGCCGCGAGGCGCACAAGGCGCTGAAGGGCCTGCCGGTGGAGACCGTGGCCTCCTACCTGACCGAAGTCGAAGTACCGGGGCGCGACAGCGAGTGGAAGTTGATGCAGTCGGCGCTGATCGCCGATTACGCCGCCTATCGCTACACCGCGACGCTGAAGCCGCGTCCGGAGCGTACCGAGCTGCGTGAGTTGATGTTCAGCGCGCCCGGCTACGAAGGCGAGATCCTGGCGCGTGCCAGCGGCTTCGCGGCCGGCATTCGCCTCGCCCGTGAACTCGGCAACCTGCCGCCGAACATCTGCAACCCGGGCTACCTCGCCGAGCAGGCGCACGAACTCGCGCGCCGCCACCCCGAGGTCTCCGTGCAAGTGCTCGAGCGCGAGGAAATGCAGACCCTCGGCATGGGCGCGCTGCTGGCGGTGTCAGCCGGCAGCGAGAACCCGCCGAAGCTGGTGGTCATGGACTACAAGGGCGGTGGCGGCAAGCCTTTCGTCTTCGTCGGCAAGGGCATCACCTTCGATACCGGCGGCATCGACATCAAGCCCGCGGCCGGCATGGAGGAAATGAAGTTCGACATGTGCGGCGCCGCCTCGGTCTTCGGCCTGATGGAAGCGGTCGCGCGCCTGAAGTTGCCGGTGCGCGTCGTCGGCATTGCGCCCTGCGTGGAGAACATGCCGGACGGCCGCAGCTATCGCCCCTCCGATGTGCTGAAGACCATGGCCGGCCACCAGGTCGAGGTGCTCAACACCGATGCCGAGGGCCGCCTGATCCTCTGCGATGCGCTGACCTACGCGCAGCGCTTCGAGCCGCACACCTTGATCGACATCGCGACGCTGACCGGCGCCTGCGTGGTCGCCCTCGGCAGCCATGCCTCGGGCCTGATGAGCCGCGATGACGAGCTCGCCAACGAACTGCTGGCGGCCGGCGAATACAGCGCCGACCGCGCCTGGCGCCTGCCGCTGTGGGAGGACTACCAGAGCCAGCTCGAAACCGGCTTTGCCGATTTCGCCAACCTCGGCGGCAAGTACGCCGGCGCGATCACCGCCGGTTGCTTCCTGTCGCGCTTCACCGAAGGCCAGCGCTGGGCCCATCTCGACATCGCCGGCAGCGCCTGGGATGCCGGCCGCAAGGGTACCGCCACCGGCCGCCCGGTCGCGCTGCTGGTGCAGTGGCTGCTCGGCCAGAAGACCGGCTGAGCCACGGCAGCATCGTGGCCCGCGCCGATTTCTACCTGATCGGGTCCTCGCGCTTCGTCGAGGACCCGGCCGTGCTGGTCTGCGGCCTGGCGCGCAAGGCCTACCGCCAGGAACTGCCGACGCTGATCCTGGCCCGCACGCAGGAAGAGGCGGAAATGCTCGACGACCGCCTGTGGTCCTTCGACCCCGACGAGTACCTGCCGCACCAGATCGCCGGCGACGTGGACGATGAGGTGACCCCGATCCTGATCGTGCCGCCCGGCGCCACCGTCAGCCCGCGCCCCCTGGTCATCAACCTGCGCGAGGAATGCGCCGAACCCGGCTTCGAGGTGGTCAAGGAAGTGGTCCCCGCCGATCCCGCCGAACGCGCCGGCTCGCGCGAGCGCTGGGCCGAGTACCGCCGGCGCGGGCTCGAGGTGGTCAAGCACGACATGTGAGGCGCGGGCTGCACCCGCCTTCCGTAGGAGCGCCCTCCGGGCGCGATCAAGCGCTGCGGCAAGGCCGACCGCGCCCGGGGGGCGTTCCTACAGCGCGAAACGCACCCGGAACCTGGCCCCGCCCTCGGAGAGATTGTCGGCGCGAATGCTGCCGCCGTGCTCCTCGACGATCTTCTTGACGATCGCAAGACCCAGTCCGGTGCCCTTGGTCTTGGTGGTGGTGTAGGGCTCGAACAGGCGTTCGCGCAAGGTCTCGGGGATGCCGGGCCCGTGGTCGCGCACCTCCAGTTCCAGGTAGTTGCGCGAGCCCTCGTGGGCACCGTGCAGCGAGACTTCGACCTGCGCGCGGCCCTCGGGCTGCGCTTCCTCGGCATTGCGCAGCAGGTTGTGCAGCAACTGGCGCACGCGACCGGCGTCGGCGCGCACCGGAGGCTCGTCCTCGGGCAGTCGCAGGCTGATGGCCAGCCGCGCGCTGTCGCCGCCATAGAGGTCGACGACCTCGCGGATCACCGTCGACAGGCGCATGGGCTTGAGTTCCAGCCGTGGCGGGCGCGCGTAGTCGCCGAAGGCATTGACCATCTGCTCCAGCGCCTTGACCTGGGCGACGATGGTGTGGGTGGCGCGGTCCATCACTTCGCGGTCAGCCTCGGGCAGGCGTTCGAGGAACTTGCGACGCAGGCGTTCGGCGGCGAGCTGGATCGGCGTCAGCGGATTCTTGATCTCGTGGGCGAGGCGGCGCGCGACCTCGCTCCAGGCCGAGTCGCGGGTGGCCCGCGCGTACTCGCCCTCGTCGTCGAAGACCAGCACCAGGCCACCGACCTCACCGTCGCCCCCGGGCAGGCGCGCGCCACGCAGGAGCAGGCGCTGTTCCTGCAGTCCGCGCTGGATGCGCAGCTCCTCGCGCCAGTCGCCCGGTTGGCGCGCGAGCACCTCGACCAGCAGTTCGGTCAATGGCTTCAGCGGTGGATCGGCCTTGCCCAGGCGTTCGATCGGCAATCCGTTCCACGGCGTCAGGTCGACGCCGAGGATGTCCTGGGCGGCGCCGTTGCTGGTGCGCAGCCGGCCCTGGCCGTCGAGGCTCAACACGCCCGAGGAGATGCGATCGAGCAGGCCCTCGAAGTAGCGCCGACCGGCCTCGGCATCGCCGGCGGCGCGCGTCAGTCGTTCATTGGCCTGGTCGAGCTCGCGGGCCATCTGGTTGAAGGCGCGGGCGAGGCCGCCGAGTTCGTCATCGGTGATCTCGGGCACCGCGATGCGGTAGTCGCCCTGGGCGACCGCGCGCGTCGCCTCGACCAGCCGCCGCAAGGGCTCGACCAGCCCACGCGCCAGCGCGAAGGCCAGATAGAGCGCGAACAGGATGGCGGCAACCAGCACCACCGAGAGCACCACGCTCAGCGTGTACTTCAGTGCCTCGCGCAGGAAGGCGAGCTGGCGGTAGTCGAAATAGCGCTGCTCGACGCCCTGGGCGAGCGTGGCGATCTGGTTGTCGACCGGGAAGCGCGCGTACAGCAGGCGCCCGGAGCCGGGCTGGCGGACCAGGGCCAACACGCTCAGCGATTCGCCGCTGCGGTCGATCGAAGTGGCGCTGCCGCCGCGCCGCACGGCCTGCCAGAGGGCATCGGCCAGCGGCGTGGGCACCAGGAAGCGCGGGTCGGCGGCGGCGCGTGCCAGCGGCGTGCGATTGCTCTCGTAGACCGCGATCTCCAGCGCCTCGAGGCGTTCGAGGGCCTCGCCGAGGACGCCAGGGTCACTCTCGCCGCCGGATTCCTCCAGGCGCTCGCCCTCGCCGCGCAGGCGGCTCGCGGCCTGCTGCTCGGCGAGGTCGATGGCGCGCTGGGCGATTCGCAGACTGTCATCCAGTGCGGCGGCGACATCGACCCGGAACCAGCCGTCGATCGCCCCGTGCACGAAATGCAGCGCGAATCCGAACAGCAACACCAGCGGCGGCAGGACCAGCAGGGTCAGGCGCTTGAGCAGTCGCCACGACAGGCGCGCACCGGGAGCCTTGGCCCGGAGATCACGCACCAGTCGCCAGGCCTCCAGGGCCAATGCGCCGAGCAGCACCAGCAGGGCCACGACCATCGCGGTGACGACCAGCGGCCATTCGCTGCCCATCGCCGGCCCCACCGCGTCGCCGCGACCGGCCAGGTAGACCGCACCGGCGGTCAGCACCACCAGGGCCAACAACGCCGGAAAACGCATCCAGAGGCTCACCGGCCGGTCTCCACCCAGCCCGAGTCGAGCTGCCAGCCGGGATCGACGAGGGCCGGCAGGCGCAGCGGCGCGGGCAGGGCCGCCAGGTCCAGGCGCACCCGTACCCGGCCCGGGCAGCCCGGATCGCAGGGCTTGCCGGAATCGAAGGGAATCCGCGCGTTCTCGAAGGCCACCAGCAGCGCATTGCGCAAGCCGTGTTGCTGCGGTGCCTCGGTGCCGATGGCGAGGTTGTAGCTGCGCAGGAGCGGGCTGGCGCGGAGCATGAGCGTCTGGACCCGGTCTGCGCCGTCCTCGCCACGAAACTCGACCAGGAAGCGCAGGGGCAATCCGGCATCGAGCGCGGACCCTGCCGTCGCACCGAGGTCTACGCGCATCGTGAGCTCGAGCGTCGGTGCCGATTCACCAACCCAGCGAGCCCGCTCGAGCGCGATCTGCTGCGCTGCTGCCGGGTTGGCGAGGCTCAGGCCGAACGCTCCAGCGAGGCCCAGAAAAAGCCGTCGCCACCGCCACCACCGCTCGGGTTGCGCCAGCCATGGCCGGTGTCCTGGAAATGCGGCGGTAGCGCGAGCGGCACCATCCGCGCACCGGGCGTGCGCTGGCAGAAGGCCCGGATGCGGGCCTGGTTCTCGGCGGCGAGGACTGAACACGTCGCGTAGGTTAGACGCCCGCCGGGTGCGAGCAAAGGCCAGAGCGCATCGAGCAGGCGATCCTGGCGCCCGGCGAGTGCCGCGACATCGCTGGGGCGGCGCAGGAACTTGATGTCCGGATGGCGGCGGATCACACCGGTGCCGGTGCACGGAGCATCGACGAGGATGCGCTCGAAGCTGCGGCCGTCCCACCAGCTTGCCGGATCGGCCGCGTCGGCGACCAGGACCTGCGCATCGACCCGGCAACGCGTCAGCGTGGCCTGCAGCCGCGGCATGCGCGCCGCATCGTGATCGATCGCGGTGAGTTCGAGCCCGGCCACGTGCTCGGCGAGCGCCGCCGACTTGCCACCGGGCGCGGCGCAGGCATCGAGCACGCGCTGTCCTGGCTCGGCCGCAAGCGCCTCGACCACCCATTGCGCCGAGACATCCTGCACGCTGAAGGCACCCTCGGCGAAGCCCGGCAGGGCGTCGACGGGAACCGCGGCATCGAGCCGGATCGCAAAGGGCGGCGCGTCGGAAGGCGCCTGCGCCGCGATGCCGGCCTGGCGCAGGCTTTCGAGGGCATCCGCGCGACTGCCGCGGCGGGCGTCGGCGCGCAGCCACATCGGCCCGGGGGTATTGCCGGCAGCACAGAGTTCCGTCCACTGCCCGGGCCAATCGCTGCGCAGCGCTTCGAGCAGCCAGTGCGGATGCTCGTGCTTGGCCTCATCGTCGGCCGCCAGCGCGGCCTCCAGTGCCTCGCGTTCACGCAGGTAGCGGCGCAAAACTGCGTTGACGAATCCGGCCGCGGCGGTATCCAGCTCACGCGCTGCCGCCACGGCTTCGCTGACGGCCGCGTGGGCTGGTGTCGCCAGATGACGCAGTGCGGCGATCGCGATGCGCAGCAGCGCGCCGACCAGCGGCTTCGGCCGGCGCGCGGCCAGTTGCGCCAGCAGGGCCTGCCCGGAGTAGCCATGACGCAAGGCCGCGTAGACCAGCGCCCGCACCAGGCCGGCCTCGGCCTGCTCCGGATGCAGGGCGCTCAGGGCTTCGTCGAGCGAGCGGCCGCCATCGACGGCAGCCAGTGCCTGCGCGGCCGCGACGCGCGGCGCGCGGGGTTCAGGGCCTGCGGAGCGTCGGGCGCGCATTGAGATAGTCCTGCGCGCCGATCACCCGGCCTCCGGCTCGCTGCAGGCGCTCGATCGCCAGCGCGCCGCTGCCGCAGGCGACCAGGATGCCGTCGCGACCGGCTGCCAGCACGCTGCCCGGCTCACCCTCGCCTGCGGTGGCGCGCGCGGAATGGACCCGGATTCGCTCGCCGAGGATCTCGGCCTCGGCCACCGGCCACGGCTGGAAGGCACGCACCTGGCGTTCGATCGCGCGCGCCGGCCGCGACCAGTCGATCAAGGCCTCCGCCTTGTCGAGCTTGTGGGCGTAAGTGATGCCCTCGCCGGATTGGGGCTGCGCTTCGGGCAGGGTACCGTCGATCAATCGCCGCAAGCCTTCGGCCAGCAGATCGGCGCCTAGCGCGGCGAGGCGATCGTGCAGGCTCTGGCCGGTGTCGTCGGCGCTGATCGGCGTGCGCCGTTCGAGATACACGGGCCCGGTGTCCAGACCCGCCTCCATCCGCATCAGGTCGACGCCGGTTTCGGCATCCCCGGCAAGCAGCGCACGCTGGATCGGCGCGGCACCACGCCAGCGCGGCAACAGGCTGGCGTGTACGTTCCAGCAGCCCAGCGGCGGGATCGCCAGCACGGCGCGCGGCAGGATCAGGCCATAGGCGACGACGACGAAAAGATCCGGCCGGTAAGCCGCGAGTCGCTGTTGGGCGGCCTCCTCCTTCAGGGTTTCCGGCTGCTCGACCGGCACACCGGCCGCCAGCGCGCGTTCCTTGACCGGGCTGGGCTGCAGGGCACGACCACGGCCGGCGGGGCGATCGGGCTGGGTGTAGGCCGCAACGCAATCGACATCCGCGGCAAGCACCGCGTCCAGGCAGGGCACCGCGAAGGCCGGCGTGCCGGCAAAGGCCACGCGCAGGCGGGCCATCTCAGGCGCTGGCGCGGGCGGCGACAGGCTCCTGCTGGCGCCGGCGCTTCTCGAGCTTGCTCTTGACCATCTGCCGCTTCAGCGGCGACAGGTAGTCGACGAAGACCTTGCCGGCGAGGTGGTCCATCTCGTGCTGGATGCAGACCGCGAGCAGTCCGGAGGCATCGACTTCGCGCTGGCGGCCATCGCGATCCAGCGCCTCGACGATCACCCGCTCGGCGCGGCTGACGTCGGCGAAGATCCCGGGCACCGACAGGCAGCCCTCCTGGCAGTTCTGCGCGCCCTCGCGCAAGGTGATCTGCGGATTGATCAGCACCAGCGGGCGATCCTTCTCCTCACTGACGTCGATGACGATCAGGCGCTGGTGGAAATCGACCTGCGTGGCCGCGAGGCCGATGCCCGGCGCCGCGTACATGGTCTCGAACATGTCATCGATCTGGCGCTGGAAGGCCGCGGTCTGGATGACGGCCGGATCGACCGGGCGCGCCACGGTGCGCAGGCGATCGTCGGGGAATTCGAGGATGGTCAGCAGGGCCATGGAAGCGGATCCGGATTCACGGGACGGAATCCGCATAGCTTAGCGGCGAAAATGTGGACGGGAGTGCAATGGGTGCCTGGTTGCCGTGGTTCGCGGTGGCCCGCGCTGCCGCAAGTAGGCGCTCGGCGATGATCCGGTGAGTGGTAAGGGGTGAGTCGTAAGTGGCAAGAGCCGGTCTAGGCGCGCCCGCTTCTGCCACTCACCACTCGCCACTGAGCGCGCCGCAGGCGCGCGACCCACTCACAGCGGGCTGGCGGCAAGCCCCTTTCGCGCGCAGAGCGCGCTCCTGCGCCAGCCGCCTCAACTCCGGCAGATCCGCGATCCCGTGACCATCACGCAGCGCTCGACCGAATCCTCGTCGCCGACACGGAACATGAAGCGCTGACGCAGGCGCGCCTCGCTGTCGAGGGCCGGGTCGGCAGGATCGTAGCGCCAGTCGCGCAGAGCGTCCTTGGCCGCCGTGATGAAGGCGTGCGCGCCGACCGAAGGCGCGGATTCGACCAGCATGTCGACCACGCGGCCATCGGCGTCGATCCGGTAGCTCATCTCCAGCATGACCTCGCGCGGTCGGTTCCTTTCACTGCGCGGGTAGGCGGGAGCGCGGCGCAGCAGCGGAACCGGCCCGGCGGCCTCGTCCGGGCTCGTCGCTTGCGACGCAGCAACGCTGTCCGGCGCTGCGACAGGTGCGGGCGACTGCGGCACCGTCGACAGGCGTGCTGCCATGGGCGGCAGCGGTGTCGACGACGCTGCGGACTGGCCTGCTGGCTCGGCTGCAGGCTGCACCGACACCGCCACAGGGCCTTCGAGCTCGGTATCCACCGCCACCGTCGGCAAGGCCGGTGCCGGCAAGGGCAACGCCCGCCAGTCCGGGACGCTGGTCGGCAGGCGCGAGAGCGCGCTGCCCCAATCCGCTTCGGGCGCCCCCGGGCGTACCAGCTCGCCACGCCCTCCACCCTGCCCGCCTGCGACCAGCAGCACGGCGGTGGCCAGCGTCGCCGCGAGTCCCCACAGGGCTTGTCGCCAAGGTGTCTGCTGGCGCTCGCGCGCACCGGCGATGCGGCGGACCCGCCACAGCAGGGCGCCGCCGCTGGCAGCGGAGGCCAGGGACAGCGCAGTGGCGCGATATTCCTCGAGGCCGAGCAGCGTGCGCACGTACAGCGCGCGGTCACCGCCGCAGCCGAGCACGAGGTCGTCGCAGCATTCTTCTCGAACGCGCCGCAGATCGGCGCTCATCCAGCGCACGACCGGATGGAAGAACAGCAGGATTTCGATCGCAACCTGGAAGCCGTTGAGCAGAAAGTCCGCGCGCTTCAGGTGGGCCAGTTCATGGAGCAGGATCAGGCGCAATTGCGGCCACGGCAGGCCATGGGCCACCGCCAGTGGCAGCACGATGACCGGCGCCAGGTGGCCGATGATGAAGGGCACGCGCGCCGTCGCCGAGGCCAGCACGCGAACGCCGCGGCGAATGCCCAGTGCGGCGGCCATGTCGGCTACCGCCGGTGCCAGTTGTTCGAGTGGCGAGGCTGCGCGAACCAGTCGCCTCAACGCGCGCTGCGTTCGCCACAGGCGGATGCCGAGCAGCAGCACGACCACGGCCCAGGCCGCGACAAGCCAAGGGAGTACAGCCTCGATCTGGGCGCCGATGCCGAGCTTGGTCACCGCAGCGCCTGTGCTCGAATGAATCACGCCCGGCTCAGGCAGTTGGGCCATCGCCACCGCGATTTCGCCTGGCGACAGCAAAGGCGCGGCGAGGCTCCGCAGGAAGTAGCCGCCGAGGGCCAGGGCCAGCAGCCCGAGCAGGGCAAGTCCCGCTGACTCGAGGCGCTGCGGGCGACTGTTTCGCCAAAGGCCAGCCGCCATCACGTAGACCACGCCAGCCAGCGCGCCCAGCCAAAGCGAGTGGATGAGCGTCCAGCCCAACGCCCTGATCACCTGATCGACAAGGTTCATGCCCGCGGCTCCTTCTCGATGGCGGCCAGCAAGCGACGGATTTCGGCGAGTTCGCCGGTCGACGCGGGCGGCTCACCGCCCAGGGCCTGCAGCACCAGGCGGGCAGCCGAGCCATCGAAGAGCTTGTGGATCAGGTCGCCAACGAAGGCGCGCTCGGTGGCTCCTCGCGAGACGGCTGCGGCGAAGCGGTGGGCACGCTGCGACTCGTCGCGCAGGACCAGGCCCTTGCCGTGCATCACCTGCAGGAGCTTCAGGCTGGTGGTGTAGCCGGTGCGGTGACCGCGCGCCACCAGGGCATCGTGGATGTCGCGCACGGTGGCCGGCCCCTGCTCCCAGAGCACCTTGAGGATCTCGATCTCGGCCTCGGTAGGCCGCAAATCCTGTCGACTGTCCATGCGGAGGGCTCCCGGCATCGGTGCCGATCATTGTTGACGAAGAATATCGTAGCTCCTTACCCGGCATCTGGCAAAGTAGGCCAAAGGATGGGGTTGACCGTCTACGAAACGTGTCGTAGTTTGAATCACGCCACCCACCGAGGAGTCGCCGAGATGAAATCCCTACTGATCGCCCTGTCGTGCATCGCCGCGTTGTCCCTGCTGCCCGTGTCGCCGCTTCCAGCCAAGGAGGCGCAGGTCGTCGTGCTCAGCAAGAAGTCGGTGCCGGAGATGCGCGAGTACACCGCCGATGTCGACCGCCGCCTGCAGAAAGGCCGTTATGACGTGCTCGACAGCAAGGACCGCGCCTGGCTGGGACAGCGCATCGGCGAGCTCAACGAGCGCCTGGCTGCCACCACCGACAGCAGTCCGGACCAGGAACTGCTGATGCTGTTCAGCGAGTTGGAGACCAAGATCATCGAGGCAGAGGAAGGTGACATCGTCTGCCGCATGGAACGCCCGACCGGGTCGCGGATGAACAAGCAGGTCTGCCGCAGCAAGAAGAAGATGGAAGAAGACCGCCTGAAGGGCCAGGACTCCCTGCGCGGCCTTCGCCGCCCGCAGTCACTGCCGCGCGACAACACCTGAGAGACTCCCCTTCCCCGGTTGCCGGGCATTTCCTGCCGGCAACCGGGTCTTTTTCTCGATTTCGAGGCCCCTACCTCGTTTTCACCGACCCGTTCTTCCGCTAAACTCGAAGAAGCCTCGGGGAATCAGGCAGATGGCCGCCATGCTTAAAAAAGCACTTTCAGTTGTTGCGACACTCCTCGCGACCGCCACGTTGGCCTACGCCGCGCCGGAGATCCGTCCCGACCATCCAGAGAGTTATGTCGTCAAGAAGGGCGACACACTCTGGGGCATTTCCGGACGATTCCTGAAGAACCCCTGGTCCTGGCCGGAGATCTGGCAGGCCAATCCACAGATCGAGAACCCACACCTGATCTATCCGGGTGATGTGGTCAGCCTGATCTATATCGACGGCAAGCCGCACCTCGTCGTCAATGGCGGTCCGGGCACTGGCCCGGCGCCCGCGGATTCGGGCCCGGCGCCGGACATCGGCCCGCGCATGCGTCCGGACGAAGCGCGCGACGCAGTGCCGCCGATCCCGCTCGCGGCCGTTCGTGACTTCCTGGTGCGCCCGCGGATGCTCGACGAGGAGACGATGAAGTCGGCTCCCTACGTCGTCACTGTCGAGGAGAACACCATTCTCGGCACCGACGGTCGCCTGGCCTATGCACGCGGACTCGATGGCGCGCAGCGCGGCGACCGCTACATCCTGGCCCGGCCCACGCTGCGCTACCGCGATGTTCCGGCCGGCTGGCTCTGGAACCGCGACGAGCGCATCGTCAAGGCCGAATCCTGGTCGCTGTCCGACCAGTGGCACTGGGGCCTGGCGCGCTGGATCGGTGGCCGCGGCGAATTGCTCGGCTACGAGGTGATGGAGATCGGCACGGTCGTCGTCTCCAGCGGCGGCGACCCGGCCACCGTGTACGTCAATTACAGCGACCTCGAGGTGCGCAAGGGCGATTTGCTGCTGCCGGCCGAGGACTACCCGTATCCGCCGAAGTTCCAGCCGACCGAGCCCGCCGGCGTGCCCGAGGGACTGCGCGTCATCGCGTCCAGCTCGGGCTACGACCGGACCGGCCCTGACGATGTCGTGGTCCTGTCCCGTGGTGCCCAGGACGGCGTGGCCGATGGCCAGGTCTATTCCCTGTACCAGCCGGGCCAGGTGATCCAGGACGAGGTCAGCTACCCGAAGCACACGCTGCGCTCGTACTTCAACCCGCGCGACAAGAAGGTCGAGTTGCCCGCCGAGTTCGTCGGCCACGTGATGGTGTTCCGCACCTTCGATCGGGTCGCCTACGGTCTCGTGCTGAACGCGGTGCGTCCGATCAACCTGGGCGCCGAATTGCGCGAGCCCACGGAACTCTGAGCGCGGTCACGCCTGCGACGCCACCCGGCGTCGCGGGAGCTGCGGGCGCCGAATGAGCGGCGACATCCTCCACGCCCAACTCTGGCTGCTGCGCGCCACCGCGGGAGCCCGTCTGTATCGAGAACTGCTCGAAGCCGCCGGCGGCGATCCGCTGCTGGCGGTCTCGCGGCTGCTTCCTGCGCGCCTGCCGCGTGGCCAGGTCACCGACGCCGGCCGCGAGGCCGATCTCGATCGCCGCTGGCTGGACGACAGCGGCACCCGCCTCGTCGGTTTCGGCGAGGCCTCCTACCCCGGCTTGCTCGCGCGTATCGGCTCACCTCCGCCATTGCTGTTCGTACGCGGGGACGTGGACCTGTTGTGGGCGCCGCAACTGGCGATCGTGGGGAGTCGCCAGGCGACGGCCGGCGGGCTGGCCACGGCGGCCGATTTCGCCGGCGCCCTGGCCGAACGCGGCTTCGTGATCACCAGCGGACTCGCGCTGGGCATCGATGCCGCTGCCCACGCCGGCGCGCTCGACGGCGGCGGGCGGACGATTGCGGTGCTGGGTACCGGTCTCGATCGCATCTATCCAGCCCGCAACGCCGCACTGGCACGCCGGATCGAGGGTGCGGGCGCCCTGGTCAGCGAGTTCCCGCCGCGCAGCGAGCCCAGGCGCGAGCACTTCCCGCGCCGCAACCGCATCATCGCCGGGCTGGCGCTCGGCACACTGGTCGTCGAAGCGGGGCTGGCCAGCGGATCGTTGTCGACCGCGCGCCTGGCCGCCGAGATGGGCCGCGAGGTGTATGCGATCCCGGGCTCGATCCACAACCCGGTCGCGCGTGGCTGCCACCAGTTGATCCGCGAAGGTGCGAAGCTGGTGGAGACGGCGCAGGAAGTCGTCGACGAGCTCGCGCCGATGGTGCGCGAGCTGCAACAGGCACTGAGCCTGCCGACTGCTGGCTCTGCAGCCCGCCCACGCGGCGCCAGCCCGTCCCGGGCCGGCCGGGACGACCCCGATTACGCGCTGTTGCGCAAGGCCCTCGGTCACGATCCGGTGCCACTGGACGAGCTCGCCCGGCGCACTCGATTGACCATACCTGCCCTTTCCAGCATGCTGCTGCGCATGGAGCTGGAAGGGGAAGTGACGGTCAATCCCGGCGGAAACTACAGCCGCCATGCCGGATGAGGGGCATGAAAGAGAACGTACTGGACGTCCTGCGTTACCTGTTCGAAAACCTCGTGATTGATGATCCCGATGCCGACGAGGACCGGGATTCCCTCCAGACCTCCCTGCTCGACGCCGGCTTCACCCCCCAGGAAATCCGCAAGGCCTTCGATTGGCTCGACGAACTGGCCGAGCTGCGGCCGAGTTGTGCGCCGCGTGAGCTCAACGACGGCGGTCCTGTGCGCGTGCTCGCCCCCGAGGAATGCGAACGACTCGATGCCGAAGCCCAGGGCTTCCTGATGTTCCTCGAGCAGCAGGGTGTGCTCTCGCCGGCCCAGCGCGAGCTGGTCCTCGACCGCGTGATGGCGCTCGATGTCGGCGAAGTCGACGTCGAGGAGCTGAAGTGGCTGATCCTGATGGTGCTGTTCAACCAGCCCGGCGAAGAAGCCGCCTATTCCTGGCTCGAGAACCTGATGTTCGAGCCGGATGGCTCCCTGAATTGAGCCCGCTGCCACCCGCGTAGTCCGCTGCACGGCCAACGCGGGCTACATCCGGATGTCCGGGTAGCGTGGGTTGCGCCGCAGGCGCTACCCGCGTGGGATTTGCGGCAAGTACCCGCGTAGCCCGCCTTCAGCGGTCAACGCGGGCTACGAGCGCGGCCGCCGCAGCGCCGCTCGCATTGACTCGACGTCAAAACGCGCCATTTCCGCCCCACCCCGGCGCAGCGGCTGGCCTTCGGCTGGCGCCTGCGCCTGGCCATAGATGACCTCCCAACTGGCAGGCAGGCCCTTTGGCCCCCTCAAACATTCGTAATGCGACTGCATGGCCGCAAAAGCCCGGCGCCCGGTCAATCCGCGGCGGCGACCCTGGTCGGCATTGCCGGCACCGATGCCCTTCAGCTCCTGCATCAGGCTGCGCACATCCGGATAGTGGCTGGCGTGGCGCTCGACATCGAACATCGGATGGGAAAAGCCCTGGGCCATCACACTGTTGCCGATATCCATGACATCGAGGAAGCGGTGCACGTGAACGCCGCCATCCACGGCGGCCCATGCTTCGCGCAACTCGCGCAGCGTGTCCGGCCCGAAGGTCGTGAAGAGCATCCAGCCGCCGGGCCGCAACACGCGCGCGAACTCGCGAAAAGCCGGCGCCGGATCGTCCAGCCACTGCAGGCACAGGCTGGAAACGAGCAGATCCACACTGCGGTCGGTCAGCGGCAGAGCACGGGCGTCGCCGGCGACGCGCCGCAGCGGCTTGAACAGGCCGGCGCGCTTGCGCGCCTGGCGCAGCATGCCGACGGCCACATCGACACACAGCACCTCGGCCTGTGGCCAGCGTTGCTTGAGCCGCGCGGCCAGCCGACCGGTGCCGGAGCCCACGTCCAGCACCCGCGACGGGGCGGCCTGGACCACGTCCAGGCGCTCGTACAGCTCGTCGCCGATGCCCGCCTGCAACCGGGCGATCGCTTCGTAGGCGGGTGCGGCTGCGCTGAAGGCGCGGCGGACCCGGGCGAAATCCAAAGACATGTGGTGGCGGAGGAGTGGGCGGCCCGGGCCGCGCATGCTCCGCGCTGACGGGCGCCACTGCAAGACCGCCGCCATTGCAAGCGCGCCGCGCGCCCCCACATCCAGCGCCATCAGCAGTCCCTCGGCGAGGTCCCGGTGTCCGAAACCCTACATGTGGTCTGTCCCGCCTGCGCGGCGGTCAATCGTATCCCGGTCGAAGGACTGGACGCCAAGCCCACCTGCGGTCGCTGCAAGGCGCTGCTCTACGGCGGAAAGCCGGTCGAGCTCGATGCGGATGGCTTTCGCCATCTGCTCGAGCGCTCCGAACAGCCGGTTCTGGTCGACTTCTGGGCGCCCTGGTGCGGTCCCTGCCGGCAGATGGCGCCACAACTCGTCGCCGCCACCCAGCGCCTGGAACCGCGCGTTCGAGTCGCCAAGATCGATATCGAGGCGCACCAGCAGATCGGTGGCGCACTGCGCATCCAGAGCATCCCGACGCTGGCGCTCTACCACGGCGGGCGCGAGATCGCGCGCACCCAGGGTGCCCTGGGCGCGAACGACATCGTGCGCTTCGTGGCGGAGGCCTTGACGGGCTGATAGGCGGCCGTTTGCTGCGGCGTGGCGGTGGAAAAGGGGCACGGGGCAAGGGGCAGGAGTCTGGGCCCTCGGCACAGCGTCCATTGAAGGCTGGGATCAGGCCCCCGCCCCCCGCCCCTTGCCCCTGCTTCGCTGCACGCAAAGCTGAGCCGTCGACCGGGTCCGCTACTCGAAGCCGTTGGCGTACAGCGTCACCGTGAAGCGGTACAAGGCGCCGTTGCTCATGTTCGGCATGTACAGATTGCCCTCCTCGTCCTCGCCGAAGCCGGTCAGGCCGTAGAAGCCGAAGGAGGGGTTGTTGTTGTTGAAGACCTGCACGCTACCCACCCCGGGCGTCCAATTGGTGCCGTCGAACTGGGCGTAAAAGACCTCGCCGGTGCAGGCATCGCCGCTGAAATAGGTGTTCTGCAGCGCCACGATGGGTCCGCGATAGCGATAGCCGCCGGTGATCGAGCAGCGCCCGGCCGAGTGGTTGTAGGTCTGGAAGGGCATCAGGACGGCCGGTGTGGGATTGCAGGGGCCCGTGGAGTTGTAGGCCACCGTGCCCTCGAAGCAGCGCCAGCCGAGGTTGAAACCGAAGTTGTTGAAGGGAATCCGCGTGGTCTCTTCCCAGTTGCCCTGGCCGACATCGCCGACGTAGAGATCGCCGTTCAGCCGGTCGAAGGAGATGCGCCAGGGATTGCGCATCCCGTAGTGGACGATCTCGTCGCAGGTGTTGCTGCTGCCGACGAAGGGATTGTTGGGCGGGATGCTGTAGCCGGCCGGCTGGCCAGGTGTCGCCGCACACATCTCCGCGGTGGCACTGGTGGTCGGTGTGGGATCGATGCGCAGGATCTTGCCGAGCAGATAGTAGTTGGTGCCGGCGCCGGGGCTGCAATTGGACGGATTGTTGTCGGCAGGCTTGCTCCACAGGCACTGGGCGAAGCCATGCGGATCACCCTGCGGGCCGCCGTCGCCGATGGCCCAGTAGAGGTAGCCGTCGGGGCCGAACTGCAGATCGCCGCCATTGTGATTGCTGGCGAGATCGGGTACCGAGATCACTTCGCGCCGGCTACCGGCATCGGCCACATCCGGGTTGCCCACCTGGGTCTGGAACTCGGCGATCGCGTGCGGATTGCCGCTTGCGGAACTGGTGTACGACAGATAGAAGCGCCGCTCGCTGCTGCCGTTGTAGTTGGGGTGGAAAGCCAGCCCGAGCAGGCCGCGCTCACCGCTGGTGGGCACGCTGATCGACACCAGCGGGGTCGCCAGCAGCACGCCATCGCGCACCACGCGCACCACGCCACCACGCTGCACGACGAAATAGCGCCCACTGCCATCACCGGCATGACGAACCGCGAGTGGCGAGCTGAAAGTGCCCGCCGCAAACACGGTCTCCAGGCGCAGATCGGGCGGCAACTGGGCGTGGGAAGCACCGGCGAAGGCCAGCGCCAGAACGGCAGCGATGAGACGCATCAGGAGACTCCACGACATTCCGACGGTCCGCAGGATACGCGCCTGCGACAGCCGCGATGTGTGAAGCGCTTCAGCGCGAGGGCAGTACGGTGCGCCGGCGCGGGCGGCCGATCAGGTCGAGGAAGCCGTGGAAGAAGGCTTCGGCACGTGCTGCCATCTCCCGGGCACGCTCGGATGTGGCCGCGGCAACCGCCGCCGAATCGTGCGGCAGGCCGGCCCCGGCGAGTTCGCGGGCATAGTCCGGCCGCGCCAGCCAGCGCGCGACCAGGCGCGCATCGACCTCCGGGTGGAACTGCACGCCGTAGGCGCCATTCCCGTAGCGAAAAGCCTGCTGCTCGCAACTCGGCGTGCGCGCCAGTTGCACGGCGCCGGCGGGCAGATCGTAGGTGTAATGGTGCCACTGGAAGACCGGCGAACTGGGCGCCAGCGGCGCGAAGACCGGATCTTCGGCTCCGGCACTCGTGGTTTCCAGCGGATACCAGCCGATCTCCGAACGCTCGTGCCGGCGTACCGGCGCGCCCAGCACATGGGCGAGCAATTGCGCGCCGAGGCAGATTCCGAGCACCGGCTTGTCCTGGCGCAGTGCCGCCTCGATCGCGCGCATCTCGGCGAGGAGGTGCGGGCGGCGGGGATGATCCTCGACGTTCATCGGCCCGCCGAGTACCACGAGGCCCCGGTAGCGATCGACTTTCGGCTCGGCCTCGGGATGGCGTTCGAAATTGACGAAGCGGATGCGATGGCCGCGCGCGCGGATCAGCGGGTCGAGCGTGCCGAGAGGCTCGGCGGCGACATGCTGGAAGACGAGCAGCCTCATCGGCAGGCCTGACGTCGACCGGGGCGCGACAGAGACCGCGCCCCGGTCGTCAAAGCCATCAACCGATCAGAAGGTCCAGACGGTGCCGAGCACGACGCGGCTGCCGCCGTTGTCGCCCCAGTCGATGTCGTCGGTGGCGTGCACCCATGACAGGCTGACGTCCATCGGGCCGAAGGACTTGCCAAGACCGACCTTGACATCCTGGTAGGAGTCGCCGAGCGCGTCGTCGAGGTCGTAGTGACCGAAGCTGCCGGACAGCGTCAAATCGGCCCAGGGCAGCGGGTAGCTGCCGTTGACCGCGTAGTAGATGCCGGTCTCGTCGCTGTTGAACACATCGTTCGAATAGGCCAGCGTGAAACCGAGGTACTCACCGACGCCGAGCGTGAAGACCAGTTCGTTGTAGTTGTAAGCGCTCTGGTCGTGGTACGCATAGCGCAGCAGAGAGACGTCGAAATTGACGGTCTCGTTGAGGTCGGCATTCCAGCCGATGTAGAAGTCGATCTCGGCATTGGCGCGGTCGCCGTCGACGAAATCGACGTTGGAGGCCCAGACGCCGGCGTAGAAGCCGCTGTCGTGGGCGTAATCCATGCCGCCCTGGATGGCCGGCCCCTCGTTGGTCTGGGAGACGCCGCGGAAATCGTAGTCGCTGACGACGCCGATGTTGAACGAGAACGGACCCGAGTCCTCTTCGTCCTGGGCAAGGGCCGGCGTCGACAGGGCGGCGAGCAGGGCCGCGGTGATCAGATGGTTGCGCATCAATGGATCTCCTGGAATGGAACGATCGGGGCAGGGCGATTGTGAAGCCAATCTGTCCGGCTTGGCTAGTCCGGTCGATGAGTCTCGACTCAAAACAATCCCGGATCCGGCGCCGGGGCAGCGCTTGCGCTAGTTTCGAGGCCTGTCCTGCAGCCGAGCTCGCCCCGATGGAAAACGTCGTCACGCTGGTCTTCCTCGGCTTCGTCGCCGTCATCGTCTTTCGCTCGGTACGCTTCGTGCCGCAAGGCTTCCACTGGACGGTGGAGCGCTTCGGCCGCTACATCTACACGCTCGAACCGGGTCTCGGCTTCCTGATCCCGCTGATCGACAGCGTCGGTCGCAAGCAGAACATGATGGAACAGGTGCTCGATGTGCCCTCGCAGGACGTCATCACCAAGGACAACGCGGTGGTCAAGGTCGATGGCGTGGTCTTCTTCCAGGTGCTCGACGCGGCCAAGGCGGCCTACGAGGTCTCGACGCTCGAGCCCGCCATCATCGCGCTGGTGATGACCAACATCCGTACCGCGATCGGCTCGATGGACCTCGACGAGTCGCTGAGCAAGCGCGACGAGATCAATGCCAAGTTGCTGCGCGTGGTCGACGAGGCCACCCATCCCTGGGGCATCAAGGTCAACCGCATCGAGCTCAAGGACATCCAGCCGCCGCGCGACCTCGTCGATTCGATGGCCAGGCAGATGAAGGCCGAGCGCGAGAAGCGCGCCAACATCCTGGAGGCCGAGGGCCAGCGCGCCGCCGAGATCCTGCGCGCCGAGGGCGACAAGCAGGCCGCCATCCTCGAGGCCGAGGGCAAGCGCGAAGCCGCCTTCCGCGACGCCGAGGCCCGCGAGCG
>JANJUH010000165.1 GCA_024710675.1 Lysobacterales bacterium | reverse complement strand
GACTCGCGACATGTGTGCCAGTGCGTCCCGCTGAGCGTTGATCTCCCGGTCTTTAGCCTTGCGCTCGCTGATGTCGTTGATCGCCGCAATGACCAGCGTGCGTCCCTGGTGTTGGATCGGACTGAGCGCGACTTCAATGTCGGCCTGGGTGCCGTCCTTGCGCTGCAGCGAGATCTCGCGCCGCGGCTGCATCGGGCGGCGGCTGGGACCCGCCAGGTAGTGGGCGCGCAGGGCCGCGTGCGCCTCGCGATCGGCGGTCGGCACCAGCGCATCGATGCCGAGGTCCGCGAGTTCCGTTGCGGAGTATCCCGACAGGACGGTCGCGGCGGCATTGGTCAGCAGGATGCGTCCGTCGCCATCGACCAGCAACATCGCGGTCGGCGAGGCCTCGACGACCAGCCGAAAGTGCTCGTCGGCACTGCGCTGTTCGGTGACATCGAAGATGACGCCCTGCAACACGGCACGGCCGGCGTCGCGGGTCGACGCGCGCTGGCCCTGCACCAGCAGCCAACCCGGTTGCTGCCCTTCGCGGGCGACGCGAAACTCGAGCCGGAAGTCGCTTGACTTGCCGCGCCGGGACCTCGCCGCGGCCAGGCGCAGCCTCGCCCTGTCGGCGGCTTCGATGCAGCGCCCGACCTGCGTCGCGTCGTAATCGCCACCGTCGGCCAGGCCGAGCATCTGCGCGCCGCGCTGCGACAGCCACACGCGTCCGCTGTCGACATCCCAACGCCAGTGCCCGAGGCCCGCGGCACGTACTGCGAGATCCAGCTCGCGCTGGCGCTCGTCAAGGTCGGATTCGAGGAGCTGCAATCTGCGGGCCAGTTGGGCCGCGCGCTGCACGTCTCCGTTCAGGTCGATGCTGAGCACCAGCGCGATTCCGAGGAAAGCCGGCGACAGCATCGTCGGCAGCGGCATGTCCAGCACGACCAGGGCCACATGCCAGGCGATGGCGGCAAGGACGAAGCCGATCAGGCCGAAAGCCACCCGCAACTTGCGGCTCCGTTGCGCGGAGCGCGGCTGCCGCCAGAGCGCGCGGGTCGCGGTGACGATGAAGGCGATGAGCAGCAGGTTGGACAACTGCGCGAGCGCCAGCCATGGGTTGGGTGTGCCAACGGGGCCGACGATCGCGTCGCCGCCCCAGATCGGGATGCTGCGCAGCGCGGTGATCTGCGTGTAGCTCAGGCTCTCGCCGGTCAGGAAGTTGGCGACCATGGCGGCCGCGCGCGTCCCCACGGCGGCGATGGCCAGGCAGCGATGGCCGGGACTCAGCTGGTGGAAGAACAGCACCACCATCGCCACCATCGGCAGGGTCGTGAAGTGTCCCCAGCGCAGGTAAATCGAATACTCCGCGGGCGTCTCGCTGCGCATGGAATGCGATTCGAGAACGGCGCAGGCGGCGACGGAGAGCGCCAGCACCGCGTAGGCACCATGCATCCGTTGCTCGCGATCCCGCAGCCAGATGAAGGCGTGGAACACGCCCAGCACGGCGACCGTGCAAATGATGGCGATCCAAAGGCTATCGATGCGCGGCAGCATGTTTCCGAGGCACCGGACCGGACTGGGCGACGCACTCAGGATATCCGCAATGCCCGGCCCGGCGGACGCAGGGCTGCTGCGTCGCCCCAACCCGGGAGACTATCCGGGTTGTGAACAGTGGCTGCAGCAGCGACGGCGGCGCGTCCTGGCGCAACGCAAGCCAGCAGTCGCGCGACGGTCGCGTTCTCGAACCCGACGAAGGCGTAGAGCGCGGCCAGGATCACGCTCTCGACGGCACCGAATGGCGGGAAGCTGCCGTTCGCGGACGGGGCCAGGAAGCCCGGACAGGCGCCCCAACCATCGCCCGCGAAGCGTTGTGGACCGCCCTATCGATCGGTCAGCTGGGTCAGTTCGAAAAAACCGTGCACGATGCTGATCACGAGCGCGTGTTGCCGGTGGTGGCGAGAGCGTAGGGAGCCGCATTGGGCCAAGGCCCAACTGGCGCCGCTCCGGGTGACCCCGATAATCCCGGCTTCGACCGCGACGGATACGCATGGTGCGGCTGATCCGACACGCTACCCAGTCGTGGTCTCGGCACCAGGCGCGCCGCAACGCGCGCGGCTACCTGCAGGCCAGGTCGAGGACACGCTGGATGCTCGCCGGGCCACCGTGAGATTCTGCGCGGAGTCGCGCCGACGGAAGCGGTGCCGTCGGCAGCCTTGCTCGCGTGGCAGTCACCGGCCGCGCCCCCGCGCCGAATCATCCACCAGGAGAGACCGACAATATGACAAAGCGCCACCTCTGCATCGCCCTCGGGCTCGCCACCGCGCTCGTCGGCGCGAGCAGCGCCCACGCCGCCAGCTGGGCCACCAGCAGCTACACGGGCGTCGGCCATGTCGACGAGGGTGACTTCGACGACGAGTCCTTTTCGAGCAGCTTCTCGCTGGTCTACCGCTTCGGCGAGACGCTCGGCCTCGAAGCCGGCTACACCAGCTTCGGCGATTTCGAGAACGACTTCGGCTCCGGCGCGACCCGCGGCGAGGCGAGCGCGGATATCGATGGATTCCACGTCGGCCTGAATTGGCTGGGCGCCATCAACGAGCAGTGGTACCTGACTGCGCGCGCCGGCCTGTGGGCATGGGACGGCGAAGTCGAGGTGCGCGGACCCAACTTCGTGGCGATCCGCGGCGAGGACGACGGTACCGATTTCTATGCCGGCGTCGGCTTTGGCTACCAGTTCACCGAGCGCTTCGGCGCGGGCCTGGGCTTGAGCTACTACGGTGCAGACCTCGACGACGACGGCACCGGCCTGACGATCGTCGGCCTGAACACCAACTACACCTTCTGATCCTGCATGCACCGCGCCGGTCCGGGTGACCGGGCCGGCGTGGCGCGTCCTCCGGATCAGAACTCCATGCGCAGCCCGAGATCGACGCGGCGCTGTTCGTAGCGATCCTCGGCGATGTTCTGACGGTAGCCGACGAAACCCGACCAGCCGTTCGCCCACTGCGCCGACAGGCCCAGGCCCAGGCTGCCGTAGCTGTCGTCCTCCGCATCCGCCGCCATGAAGAACTCGACCTCGTCGAGGCCGACGGCGCTCGAGCGATCACCGGTGTAGCGCAGGCGCGCGGCTTCGGCGTCGAGGCCGGAGACCTTGACCCAGGACAGGTCGATGTAGGGCACATAGACGCCGCTGGCGCCCGAGATCGCCCAGGCCGAGTGCAGGCCGAGTACCGTGCGGGTGAAGTTCTCGTCCAGGTCGGCCACCTGCACGCCCCAGCCGCCGCCGTTGCCGTCGGCGTTGCTGGCGCGCTCGGAATAGCCGTCGCTGCTGGCATCGACCGATTCGATGCGGACATAAGGGTCGAGTGTCCAGTTGTCGCGGTTGAAGCGGAAACCGGCGGTCAGCGCGAGCAGGCGCTCGTCGCTGTCGAATTCACTGGAGAAGCGCTGGTTGGCGATGTTCGAGCCATCGAGCCCGTAAGACATCAGGCGCAACTGCTCCTGGTCGCGGCGGGTGATCGACAGCAGCGAATCGAGGTGGAAGCCATTCTCGGCCTGCCAGCCGGCGTAGAGATTGAAGGCACGCTCGTCGGTATCGAGCTCGCCGGAATTGCGGCCGTAGTCGAGCTCGCTCTTGCCGAAGGCCAGCGCGGCGCCCAGGTAGCCGCCGGTGCCGATGCGGCGATCGAGGCCGATGGTCAGCGTGCGGCCATCACGATCGAAGCCATCCTTGTTGGCCGTGTTCTCACGCTCGTCGGTATCGAAACGGGCCTGCAGGTAAGCGCTCCACGGCGAGTCGCCCTCGCTGCCCGAAAGTGCCAGCGAGAGCAGGCCGTCATCGGCCTTGGCCGCCAGCGCCCACGAGGGCATGCTGGTCAGTGCCATTGGCGAATTGATTTGCATCCGGCCGAGGCCGGAGCGGTCGATCGGCACGGTGGCGTTGTCGGCAGTGATCGCGATCAGCGCGTTGCGCACCTGCGCGTTGTTCTGGAAGGCGGCGCCGACGAGATTGTTGCAATCGGCCTGCAGGCGTGCCGACAGGCGATTGCCGGCCGGGCACAAGGTGGCAATCGCGCGCGCGGTCTCGCGCGTGGGACCGGTGCCGGCGAACTGGCCGAGCACATCACCCACCGATTGGGCCTGTGCAGGTGCCGCCATGGCGAGGATCAGGGCGGTCGGAAGCAGCAGCGGGCGCATGGCGCACTCCATGAGGTGAATCGGGTGGCGCAAGTGTAAAGGAATCGTGTTCCCGTTTCGGAGGTGCCGCCGGTCAATCGCAGCGATTGTTGCGGATCGCCGTCAGGCGCTTGCGCTCGCGTTCTAGGCGCGCATCGCCGCGTTGCTGCTGCAAGGCCGCCTCGACACTGGCGATCGCCTGCCCGTAGTACTGGCACATCTCGGCGCGCGTCGCGGCCACGCACTGGTCCTCGACCCACATCTTGCCGGGTGGTGCGGCCGGTGCGCCGGGAAGCAGCGCCGGCAGCGTGCCGCCGGCAGGCAGGTCGGCCAGCGTGCGACGGCCATGGGCTTCGCCGCTGAAATACTCGGAGCCATCGGGCCGCCGGCAGCGGAAGGCCGGACGTGGCGTGCGCACGCTGACTCGTGGCGGCGCCTTGACCTCGGCCGCCGGGCTCGCCGCACTGCTGCGCGACACCGGCGCGCGCGGGGCCGGCGCACTGGTCGACAGGCGGCCGATCTGGCGGCCCGGGCAAGGTTCGTCCTGGTAACTGACGACGCCACCGGCCTGCCGGCATTTGTAGATGGTGCCAGCCGCCGCCTCGATCGAGACGCACAACAGCAAGGTGAGAATCAGGGTGGTCGGGCGCATGGCGGGATTCTAGCGGGGCGGGTAGATGCAGTGAGTGGCGGTGGCGGAAGCCTCGTGTGGGCGTCATTCCGGCGAAGGACGGAATCCAGCGCTTCTCCAAGGTCGACGGCAACCTCCTTCTGGGTCCCGGCCTGTGCCGGGATGACGCAGGAGGGTCGAAGGTCCGCAGGAAGGAAGCGTCGGCATGAATGCCGACCCACGGGCTGGCCCGGCTCAGGTGGGTCCGGATTCATCCGGAGGCTCTTCGGTCTGCATCTGCCACTCACCACCTCCCCGGGCGCCACGCCGCGAATCCCCTATCCTCCCCCCATGCACGATGACCTGCCGAAGATCGAGGGTTATGCCGTCGAGGGCTTGCTCGGCTCGGGTGGCATGTCGACGGTCTACCGTGGCCGCCAGCTCGCCCTCGATCGTCCGGTGGCGATCAAGCTGCTACGTGCCTATGGGCCCGATGCCGAAGAGTTGCGCCGGCGCTTCGAGCAGGAAGCCAAGCTGATCGCGGTGCTCGACCATCCACACATCGTCGCGATCTACGAGGTCACGCACACCGAGGCCGGCGAGGCCTGCTACGTGATGCCGCTGTTCGCGCACGGCGATCTCGCCAGCCGGCCGCGGCCGATGGCCGAGGACGAGATCCGGCGCGTGCTGAGCCAGGTGCTGGAGGCACTCGGCCATGCCCATGCGCACGGCGTCGTGCACCGTGACGTCAAGCCCGAGAACGTGCTCTTCGATGCGCGCGGCAAGGCGCTGCTCGCCGACTTCGGAGTGGCCATCACCACCAGCCGCCAGACCCGCTTGACGCAGGCCGGGCGCACCGTCGGCAGCTCCCATACGATGAGCCCGGAGCAGGCGCGTGGCGAGGTGGTCGACGGTCGCAGCGATCTCTACAGCGTCGGCTGCATGGCGTATGAGCTGCTGGTCGGCACGCCGCCCTTCGATGGGCCGGATTTCCTGTCGATCGCCCTCAAGCACCAGCAGGACCCGCTGCCGCGCCTGCCCTCGGGCCAGGCTCACTGGCAGGATTTTTTCGACCGCGCGCTGGCCAAGCGACCAGAAGACCGCTTCCCCGACGCTGCCGCGATGATCGCGGCACTGGCTGCGACGGCGGCCGGAGCGCCGCGGCGGCCAGCGCAGCCAGCCGTCGTCCCCGCACGCGCTCCGCGGCGGTCGGTGGCGCTGGCGCTGGGGGTGCTGGTCACGCTGACCTTCCTGGTGGGCTGGTGGTTGCTGGCACGCACCCCGTCGTCGCCCCCCCCTGGAACGGACGCCGCGAGCCCGGTGGCGGCGGCACTGGCCGATCCGATCGAGCTCGCGATCACCGCTGGCGACTGGTTCACCGAGCGGCCGGACAGTGCCGCCGCGCTGCTGGCCACCGCCTTCGCCAGCGAGCCGGTGGACGCGCCGGTGATCGATTTGCGCGACCGCCTGCTCGACGAGGTCCGCCAGCGCCACGCCGAGGCGCCCTTCGAGGAACTGGCGGGCGTGCTGCCGGCCTGGCGCCAACTGGTGGATGCCACCCAGGCCAGCGGCACGCCGGCAGTACGTGAGATGGTGGCGATCCTCGAACGGCGTCTCGAAGCACCGCTGGCCGAGGCCCATGGCGCGCGTGACCGCGCCCGTGCCGGCCAGGCGCTGGCGCTCGCACAGGCCTTGCCCGACCCCTCGCCCGCCTTCGCCGAGCGCCTCGCCGAGCTGCTGCGCTTCCCGGCCAGCGGCGAGCCCTTCCGCGATGGCGACGGGCCCGAGTTGCTGCTGATCGCCGGCGGCCGCGTGCAGGGATTCAGCAAGCCCTTCGCGATCACCCGCCACGAGATCACCCGCGGCGAGTTCGCGGCATTCGTCAGCGCCAGCGGCCACCGCGCCGCCGCCTGCCGCGAGCGCGGCCAGAACCGCGACTGGCGCCAGCCCGGCTTTGAGCAACAAGCCGACGAGCCGGTGGTCTGCGTCAGCTACGAGGACGCCTTGGCCTATGCCGCCTGGCAGTCGGCGCGCAGCGGAAGGAGTTACCGGCTGCCGACGCTGGCCGAGTGGCAGGCACTGGCGGCGCAAGCCGGGGAATGCGGGAACCTCGAGGGCAGTCGCCAAGCCTGTGGCGACAGTTTCCGCGAGACCGCACCCGTCGGCCGCGTCGCCGCCCCGCAAGGATGGCCGACCGATCTGGTCGGCAATGTCCGCGAGTGGACGCAGAGTTGCGAGTTTCGCGAGATCGGCGCGGTGCGGCGGACGATCGCCAACTTCGGGCGCATCCTGCAGGGCAAGGAGCGCGATGCCAGCGGTCGCGTTTGCATCGGCCGCTATGTCGCGGGCAGCGGCTGGCGCGATGGCTCGGCCCAGCGCACCGCGAGCGTAGCCGACGAGGACAGCGCCGCCGCCGATCGCGGCTTCCGGCTGGTGCGGGAGATCCGCTGAGATCGCTGAGTGGTGGCAGAAGCGTCGGCATGAATGCCGACCCACGAGAGCACTGTGGCCCAATGTGGGTCCGGATTCATCCGGACGCTCTTCGACGGGTACCCCGCGGTACGCGGTGGTGGATGTCGTCATTCCGGCGAAGGCCGGAATCCAGTGCTTTTCCAGGGTCGGCGGCAAGCTCCTTCTGGATCCCGGCCTGCGCCGGGATGACGTAGGTGGATATGGGGCGTGGAGGAGGCAGAAGCGTCGGCATGAATGCCGACCCACAAGAGCACTGTGGCCCAATGTGGGTCCGGATTCATCCGGACGCGCTTCGACCCAAGCATGAGCCGCCAGCACCCGGGGAGACCGCGGCGCGGTCACCCCGGGCTGCACCGACTCAACGCACTGGCTTACCGTTTTCGTCGAGCACCTGCACCTCGCCCAGGTTCCGGGCGCGCACGGCTTCCTCGATCTTCGACAGATCACCGACCACGACCCAGGTGAGGCTGTCCGGCCGGATCACCTCGCGCGCCGCGGCCTGGATGCCTTCGGCGCTCTGGCCCTCGACGCGCGCCTTGCTGCCCTGCACCCAATCGTCCGGACGATCGAACTGCAGGATGCCGCGCAGCGCGCCCTGCACCGCACCGATGGTCTCGTAGGCACCGGGCAGCGAGCGCACGTCGCGTGCCTTGATCTTGTCGATCTCCTCGCTCGTCGCCGGCTTGTCACCCAGGTACTCGGCGATCTCGCGCTGGATCTCGGCGATCGACTCGCCGGTCTTGTCGGTCTGCACCGGCGCGTAGACGAACCACGGACGCTGGCCGCGCGCACCGGAGAGGCTGATGCCGGCGCCGTAGCTCCAGTGCTTGTCCTCGCGCAGGTTCATGTTGATGCGCGAGGTAAAGCTGCCGCCGAGGATCGCGTTCATCGTGCCGATCTCCTGCGCGTTCGGCGCCATCGTCGAGGGTGCCAGCAGCCCCGCCAGGATCAGCGTCTGCGGCGCCTCCTTGCGATCGATGAGGAAGACGCGCGGCTGCGTCGATTGCGCCACGACCGGTACATCCAGGTCCGGGCGCGGGCTGGCGGGCGCCTGCCAAGTGCCGAAGTGCTTCTCCAGCAGCGGCAGGATCGCCGCCATCGTGGTGTCGCCGGCGACCAGCACGCGGGCATTGTCGGGACGCACGTAGTCGCGGTGATAGGCCACCAGGTCGTCGCGCGTCAGACTCTGGATGCTGTCCTCGGTGCCTGAGCCGGAGAAGGGGATGGCATAGGGATGTCCCTCGCCGTAGAGCAGCGGTGGCAGCACACGCAGGCCCACACCGAAGGGCTGCGTCTTCTCCTGCGCGATCGAGGCCAGCCACTGCTTGCGCACGCGCTCGATCTCCTTGTCCGGGAACTCGGGCTTGCGCACCAGCGTGGCCAACAGGTCGAGCGAATCGTCGATGCGCTCGCTGAGCGAAGAGACGCCGGCGTAGCCGAAATCGAGGCCACCGGCGGCGTAAATCTGCGCGCCCAGCAGGTCGGCCTTCTCGGCGATCTGCAAGGGATCCAGGCCGCCCGCACCCTCATCGAGCATGCCGTAGGTGAACGAAGCGGTACCCATCGGCCGGCCGCGATCCGCCGCCGATCCCCCGGCGAACAGCAGCTCGACGTTGATCAGCGGCACGCCCGGGCGCGACGCCAGCACCACCTCGACGCCGTTCTTCAGGCGTGCGCGTTCGAGCGTCGGGAAATCGATCTCGGGGAACTCGGCCACCTGCGGCACGCCGGCCTTGCGGTCGACCTGGGCCTCGGCGGTCTTGAACTGGCCGAAGGGCACGACCAGCAGCGTGTGATCGCCCTGCGCCAGCCAGCGCTGCGCGGCGGCGCGCACATCGGCCGGCGTCGAGCCTTTCTGGATCGCCAGCGAAGTCCGGTAGCAACCCGGGTTGCCGTCGTAGACCTCGCACTCGGCGAGCACGCCGGCCTTGCCGGCGAAGCCGCCGACCTTCTCGATGCCACGGATGAAATCGCTCTCGATCTCGATCTTGGCGCGGTCGAGTTCGGCCTTGGTCGGACCCTCCTTCAGGAAGCGCGCCAGTTCCTCGTCGATGGCCTTTTCGACCAGCGCCGGATCGACGCCCGCCTTGACGTCGGCCTGGATCAGGAACATGCCCGCCAGCTCGAAGATGATCGGGTAGGCCGAGGCGCTGTCGGCGATCTGGTCGCGGTAGACCAGGCGCTGGTACAGGCGCGAGGTCTTGCCCTGGCCGAAGATGCGCGCCGCCACTTCCAGCAGCTCGGCATCAGCGGTGCCGCGCTGGGCAACGTTCCAGGCGCGGTGGATGCGGGTGCGGGCGACGCGGTCCTGCATCACCTCGCGCGAGGAGTGCTGGCGCGGCGCCACCCAGGCCTCGAGCCGGCTCAGCGGCGGGCCGGCCGGGATGTGGCCGAAGTACTGCTCGACCTTCGCGCGCGCCTCGCCCGCGGTGATGTCACCGGCCAGCACCAGCGTCGCATTGGCAGCGCCGTAGTAGGCCTTGAACCACTCCTGCACGTCTTCCAGCGTCGCCGCCGAGAGATCCTCCATCGAGCCGATGGTCTCCCAGCGATAGGGATGGCCTTCCGGGAAACTGGCGCGCTGCAGCGCCTCGAAGACGCGGCCATAGGGCTGGTTCTCGCCCTGCCGCTTTTCGTTCTTGACCACGCCGCGCTGCTCGTCGAGGCGGGCCTGGTCGATCACGCCGAGCAGATGGCCCATGCGGTCCGATTCCATCCACAGCGCCATGTCGAGCGCGGTCTTCGGCACCGTCTGGAAGTAGTTGGTGCGATCGAGCCAGGTGGTGCCGTTCATGTCGGTCGCGCCGACCAGCTCGAAGGGCTTGAAGTACTCGTCGTTGTAGTTCTCCGAGCCCTGGAACATCAGGTGCTCGAACAGGTGCGCAAAACCGGTGCGCCCCGGCTTCTCGTCCTTGGAGCCGACGTGGTACCAGATCGAGACCGCCACCACCGGCGCCTTGCGGTCCTCGTGGACGACCACGGTCAGGCCGTTGTCGAGGACGAACTTCTCGTAGGGAATGCGGATCTCTTCTGCCGCCAACGGCGCGGCGAGCATCAGGCCAAGGGCGAGGGGAGCGAGCAATGAGCGCACAGGCGGGCTCCGGACGTTGTGGGGACGCGAATGCTAACCGCTGGGCCCCGCATCTGCCCGGGGTCGGAGGTCATGGGGGCTCGTCCGGAGCCAGGCGTACACCGGACCCGTAGGAGCGCCCTCCGGGCGCGATCGGGCTTGCGGCGAGATCGGCTTCGCGCCCGGAAGGCGCTCCTACGGTCGAGTGGTCCTCACCGCCACTGCTCCACCGCCGCCACGCCGCGCAGGGCTTCGACGTCGTTCTCGCGCTGGCGGGCGTCGAAGCGCAGTTTGGCGGCCTCGTCCTCGAGGCGGCGGCGGTCGTCGGAGCCCTCGGGCAGCTTGGAAGCGACCAGTTCGGCCTCGTCGGCCTGGGCGCGCAGGCGGTCGCGTTCGGCGAGCTGCTGGCGGAGCTGGCTGCCGACGTCGAAGCCGCGCTTCAGTTCGGCCTGCTGTTCTTCGCCGCAGGCCTCCGGACGCACCTCGCCACCGTCGAGCCCGATGCGGTAGCCCTGCGCCGCGGCGCAATAGCGCTTCTGGCCTTCGGCTCGACCGGCCTGGTAGCTGGCCATGCCTTCCGGCGCCGGATCACAGCCCGGTCCCGGCAGGTTGGCGGGCTCGCCGCGCAGCGCTTCCTCGCGGCCGTAACGGGCGAAATCCGAGGGGCACTGGCTGGTATCGCGGGTCTCGCAGGCGGCGAGCAACAGGGCGAGCGCGAGCAGCGCGGCGCGACGGGCGCCGGTCGAAAGCTTCATCGGTGTCATGCTCCGTGCGGCCGCAATGCGGCGCGATACAGTTCCTGGAAATGATGCACGCCCTGCTCGCGCGTGGGGTGTACGCGGCCGGTGTCGTACGAGCCGCTGGCGAAGGCGCGCTGGACCTGCTCGCAGATCCAGATGTCCTCCTGCTGCGTCACCTCGGCGAGTTCCTCGTCGGCGGCGATGCGCGCCGCGTCGGTGCCGGGCGCGTAGTAGTAATCGAAGTCGATGCGGCAGCGCCCCGGGCCGGTCGGGACGATGCGATTGGTCTGCAGGCGCCCGGGCAGCACGTTGAGCATCGTGTTCGGCCACAACCACCAGTAGAAGGCGGTGCCGTCGCCGTAGAAACTCGCATCCGTGTCGAGCGGACTCCACTGCAGCGAATGCCAGCGCTCGCACTCGGTGGTGTAGGTCTTGTAGTCGAGCAGGCGGTTCAGCGCCGGGTGGATGTGCGGGACGTGGTAGCCCTCGAGGTAGTTGTCGACATAGGCCTTCCAGTCACAGGCCGCCTCGTAGCTGACGCGGCGGTGGAAGCTGAGCGCCGAAAGCGGCCGGCTGACGAGCCGCCCATCGATGCCCGCCACCAGGTCGCCGAAGTCCGGCGTCTCCGGATCGATCGCGACGAACACGAGCCCCTGCCATTCGACGACGCGCGCCTCGGGCAGGCGGATCTCGTTGCGATCGAGCCCGGCGATGGCCTCGAGCTCGGGGCCGCTCTTCAGCACGCCGTCGCAGCCATAGGTCCAGCCGTGGTAGCGGCAGCGCAGGCGCACGCCGCCCGGTGTCGCGCAGGCCTGCAGCGGGCCGCCGCGGTGCCGGCAGACATTGTGCAGCGCGCGCAGCACGCCCGTCCCATCGCGCACCAGGATCAGCGGCAGGCCGGCGATCTCGGTCTCCAGCGAGGCGCCCGGCGCCGCGAGCGCGCGCGCATCGCCGACGAGCTGCCAGGAGCGCCTGAGGATCGCGCCCTGCTCGCGCACGGCGATGGCGGGATCGGTGTAACAGGTGGCCGGCAGCCCGATCGCACGGGCCAGCGGCTGCGGGGCGAGCCAGTCGAGCATGAGGACTCCGGGGGGCGCGAGGATCCGCGATTCTTGGCCATTGCCGGGGCCGGCGAAAGCCCGGCGGATGCCAGCGGCCCTCGCATCGGCGAGAATGGAGGACTTGCCGCACCCCAAGACCGGAATGACCTCGCTGCCGCGCCTGCCCTTCGGATTCGCCCGCCGCCATGGCGTCGCCGTGCTCGGCCTCGCCGACGGCAAGGCGCGCGTCGCGCTGCGCCCCGACGTCAAGCCCGAAGCCCTGCTCGAACTGCGTCGCTTCCTCGGCGTGGCCTTGCTGCCGGAGAAGGTGCCGGGCGAGCGCTTCGAGGCGCTTCTGCAGGAGCTCTACGAGGGCGGCGGCGAGGACTCGCGCTCGATGGCCGCCGACATCGACCAGCGGCTCGACCTCAAGCAGCTCGCCGACGAGCTGCCCGAGCCCACCGACCTGATGGAGAGCGAGGACGACGCGCCGATCATCCGCCTGATCAACGCGCTGCTCGCCGAGGCGGTGCGCGAGAACGCCTCCGACATCCACATCGAGCCCTACGAGAACCGCCTGGTGGTGCGCTTCCGCGTCGACGGCGTGTTGCGCGAGGTGCTCTCCCCGCAGAAGTCGATCGCCTCGCCGGTGGTCAGCCGCATCAAGGTGATGGCCAAGCTCGACATCGCCGAGAAGCGTTTGCCGCAGGACGGCCGCATCGGCCTGCGCATCGCCGGCCGGCCGGTCGACGTGCGCGTGTCGACCATCCCGGCGAGCTTCGGCGAGCGCGTGGTGCTGCGCCTGCTCGACAAGCAGGCCGGACGGCTGAACTTGACCGAGCTCGGCATGGACGAGGCCACGCGCGGGCGCCTGGACGAGCTGATCCACCGCCCGCACGGCATCCTGCTGGTCACCGGCCCGACCGGCTCCGGCAAGACCACCACGCTGTACGCCGCGCTGATGCAGCTCAACGACAAGAGCCGCAACATCATGACGGTCGAGGACCCGATCGAGTACTACATCGACGGCATCGGCCAGATGCAGGTCAACACCAAGGTCGACATGACCTTCGCGCGCGGCCTGCGCGCGATCCTGCGCCAGGACCCGGACGTGGTCATGGTCGGCGAAATCCGCGACCTGGAAACCGCCGAGATCGCGGTGCAGTCGTCGCTGACCGGCCACCTGGTGCTGTCGACCTTGCACACCAACACCGCGGTCGGCGCGGTCACCCGCCTGCGCGACATGGGCATCGAACCCTTCCTGCTGTCGTCCAGCCTGATCGGCGTGCTGGCGCAGCGCCTGGTGCGCGTGCTCGACCCGGCGCTGCGCGAACAGTACCCGGCGACGGCGGCGGAACTGGCCGCGCTCGGCCATGCGCAGGCGCGCGGCCAGATGCTGTGGCGCC
>JANJUH010000155.1 GCA_024710675.1 Lysobacterales bacterium | reverse complement strand
GACCAGGTAGCCGGCGGCCACCAGGAACAGCAGCCAGCCGGCAATCATCGCCTCAGGCTCGCCCGATCAGCGGGGCGCGTCCGGCTGCACCTCGGGGCGTGCGCTGTCGAACTCGGGCATGGCCAGGCAGTGCGCCTCGATCCGCGCGATGGTCGGGTAGCGCGTCATGTCGACGCCGAAACGCCGCGCGTTGTAGACCTGCGGGACCAGGCAGCAGTCGGCCAGCGTGGGCTCGTCGCCCTCGCAGAAACTGCCGGTCGAGGGGTTCTCGTCGAGCAGCGACTCCAGCGCGGAGAAGCCCTCGTCGATCCAGTGCCGCACCCAGGCTTCCTTCTGGGCCGGTGTCGCGAAGTGCTCGCGCTCGAGGTGGTCGAGCACGCGCAGCACGTTGAGCGGGTGGATGTCGCAGGCGATCGTCTGCGCGATGGCGCGCACGCGGGCCCGTTCGCGCGCGCTCGGCGGCATCAGGCGGTGACCTTGCTCGTGATAGGTTTCGTCGAGGTACTCGATGATCGCCATCGACTGGCGCACCACGCGCTCGCCGTCGATCAGCGTCGGCACCATGTCCTGCGGATTGAGCTTGTGGTAGCCGGGAGCGTGCTGCTGGCCGCCGCCTTCGAGCAGGTGCACGCCGAGGTACTCGTAGCGCAGACCTTTAAGGTTCAGCGCGATGCGTACCCTGTAGGCGGCGCTGGAGCGCCAGTAGCTGTACAGCCGGATCAGATCACTCATCGCATCGGCCTCCCGCCTGGTTCTCCCAAGCATAACGCGCCGCCGCGGTCGCGTACTTCCCTGTGCTCGCGCTCCATGCGAGCCTGCGCGCCCTTTTGTCACAGGAGCGCGCCCGTGCTCGCCATCGTCAGTGCCCGTGAAGCCGAAGCCCTCGACGAAGACCTGCCGCCGCTGCGGGCGGCGCTGGCCGCCCGCGGCCTCGCGCACCAGATCGTGCACTGGGACGATCCGGCGCTCGACTGGGCTGCTTTCGACGCGGCGCTGATCCGGTCGACCTGGGACTACATGGACCGCTTGCCCGAGTTCCTCGCCTGGAGCGAACGCGTCGCGAAGCAGACGCGCCTGCTCAATCCGCCCGAGGTGGTGCGCTGGAACACCCACAAGGGCTACCTGCTCGAACTCGCCGGCCGCGGAATCCCGATCGTGCCGACCACATTGTGGCGCCCGGGTTCTGACCCGGTGCTGCCCGTACAGGGCGAGTTCGTCGTCAAGCCGGCCGTGGGTGCCGGCTCACGCGGGGCGCGTCGCTTCCGGTCGGCAGGCGAGGACGCCCGCCGGCACGCGCAGGCCTTGCTCGCCGAGGGCCGCGACGTGCTGGTGCAGCCCTACCTCGCGCGGGTCGACGAGCGCGGCGAGACCGCCCTGATCCACTTCAACGGGGTGTATTCGCACGCCATTCGCAAGGGGCCGCTGCTGGCGCCCGATGGCGACGCGACATCGGCCTTGTTCGCGCCCGAGCAGATCAGCCCGCGTGAACCGAGTCCAGCCGAGCGCGAGCTCGCGTCCCGGGTGCTCGCCGCGCTGCCCTTTGCGCAAGTGCCCGTGTACGCGCGCGTCGACCTGTTGAATGACGGCGCAGGACAGCCGGTGCTGCTCGAGCTGGAACTGACCGAGCCCTCGCTGTTCTTCGATCATGCACCTGCCAGTGCCGGGCGTTTCGTCGATGCGCTGCTCGCGCACATCGGTGGCTGAAAGCCTGCGTCGATCCCCTGGCCAGGCTCTTGCGCAAGGACCCGCGTCGAGCGAGAGTCCGCAAACCGGGGAGGGTTTGCCATGCCGACGCTGAAGGGATCGAAGACCGAAGAAAACCTGAAACTCGCCTTCGCGGGCGAGGCCCAGGCCAACCGTCGTTACCTCTATTTCGCGCACAAGGCCGACATCGAGGGCTACAACGACGCCGCCGCGGTCTTTCGCTCGACCGCCGAGGGCGAAACCGGGCATGCCCATGGCCACCTGCAGTTCCTGGAGACTTGCGGCGACCCGGCAACCGGACTGCCGTTCGGCGACACCATCGCCAACCTGAAGTGCGCGATCGGCAGCGAATCCTACGAGCACACGGCGATGTATCCGGAGATGGCGAAGATCGCCCGGGACGAGGGCTTTGCCGATATCGCCGCCTGGTTCGAGACCCTGGCCAAGGCCGAGCGCGCGCACGCCCAGCGCTTCCAGCGGGCGCTGGACGAGATCGGCAGGGCGGATTGAGACGCCTGTCGCGCGAGGCTCATCCTTGCGATTTCCGTGGGTCGGGATTCATCCCGACGCTTTTCCAAGTCATGTGGTCCTGCCGCTTGCGGGGCCGCCCCTGAAAGGCGAATGGCGGCGAGGCCTGTGGTACCCGTAGGAGCGCGCTCTGCGCGCGATCGAGCGTGCCGCAAGCCCCTTCGCGCCCAAGGGCGCTCTCACCGAACATGCCATAACGCAATGATTTGATTGCCGTCGTAGGAGGGGCATGGGAAAGGGGGCAGGGGGTTGATCGAGCGGCACGAGCCGACTGCGACTCGAACCTGATCCCCCGCCCCTTGCCCCCAGTCCAGTGTTCGATGCGCGGATAAGCGCACCGAAAGGGGCGACCAGGACTCCTACAAAAGCAAGGGCGGCGCTCGTGCGCCGCCCTCGTCTTTACACCTTGGTGGCAGCTGATCAGAAGCGATAGGCCACCGAGAAGGTCGACACCCAGACGTCGTACTCCGGGCTCTGCTCGCCCATGGTGATCACGTTGGCCATCTGGTTCTGCGGGAAGTTGTCCAGCGCCCAGTCGTAGGACTTGTAGCCCTCGTAGGCCACGCGCCAACGGAAGGTCCAGTCCTTGCGCCACTTGTAGTCGGCATACAGGCTGGCACTGAGCAGATCGCTGCCGGACTCGGGCAGGTCGGCCCGGGTCAATGACGGGCCCACCGCCGTGATCACATCGCTCTCGACCTCGGAATCGACGAGGTCCAGCCCGATCGTCAGCTTGTCCTCGGCGAACTTGACGTTGCCGCCGATGCCGTAGGTCATCACGTAGTCGCGGCTCTTGGTGTTCCAGTTGCGGTTGGGGTCGAAGGCCTGGGTGATGCGCGCAGCGCCGCCGGAGAAGGCACGTCCCGATTGGTCGCTGCGGTAGCGTTCTTCCGAAGCGAAGGCATACAGGGAGAAGCGATCGGTCGGCGTCCAGGTGAAATCGACGTTGTAGCTGCTGACCCGCGAGAAGGTCAGGCCGAAGATCGAATTGTCATAGTCGTCCTCGGCGTAGTTCACCGAGGCGCCGATCGCCACGCTGTCGCCGGCCATGAAGTTGAGGTAGACCTCACCCTCGCTGCGCTCGCGATCGGCCTGGTTGAACTTGCGCAGGTCGAAGTGGTTCTCGAAGGGGAAGCCGTCGACGAAGGGCTGCACGGTGCTGGTGTAGCCGGGCGAATAGCCGCCGACGAAGGTGATGTAACCCAGGTACTCGCTGCCGCCATCGCGGTCGGAACTGGCCAGACGCACGCCGCCGGAGACGAAGCTGCCGGTGTCGATGGCGAAGTTCAGGGCGTAACGCGATTCCTCGATCTCCTCGCGCTCCTGGTGCGGGCGCTCGATGTCACGGTACTGCGCCTCGCCGCTGATCTTCAGCCAGTCGCTGGCCCGCCACGCGGCATCGGCCTTGAAGCTCTGCAGGCGATAGCTCTTGGGCTCGTTGATGCGGCGGAAACCGCTGTTGACCGCCGTGTTCTGGTTGTTGGAATCGCCGGCGATGTAGACGAACTCGTGATGGTGCGTCTTGTTGTCGCGGTCGTCGTACTTGTAGTTCAGGTTGAAGCTGAAGCCATCACCGGGCTGGCCGGAGAAGCGCAGGCCGACATAGGTGGTGTCGACTTCGCCGTCGAGCGAACTCACCGGCAGCGGCTGGGTGATCGTGGCTGCCAGCGTGGGGTTCACCGTGTAGGGCAGGAAGTCCTCGTCCTGCGTGCCGCGGCCGATGGCGACATCACCGCTCAGGCGGTACTGCGGCGTGAAACTCCAGCCGCCGCTGACGGTGAGCTGGTGGAACTGGTTGTCGGGTTCCAGCGCCATCCGGCCCTGGCCGTTCGGGAAGCCTACCGAGGCCCCGGCCCAGCCGTTGATCAGCGAGTAGGGGTTCTGCCAGGTGATGCTGTCGGAATCGTTCTCGAACAGCGACACGTAGTAGCCGAAGCTGATCTGCTTGGTGGCATCGGCCCAGGACAGCGTGGCATCGACCTGCTCGGTGACGAAGTCGATCGGCACCGGGGCGATGACCGCGCGCGGCGTACCGCCGGAGTTGCCCATCACCAGGCCGAAGGACTTGGTGCCGTCCTTCTGCTCGCGCGAGTAGTCGACCGAGGCCTTCCAGCCGCTGCCGAAGTAGGCGTGACCGCCGACATCGAAGCGCTGCCGCGAATGCTCGACCTTGGTGGGTTTCAGGTTCGCGATCAGGTTGCTCATCGCTGCCGTGCTCTGGCCGGCGACCCAACCCGCGGGCAGCGTCAGGTTGCCGCTGCCGGCGCCGTCGAAGATGGTGAAGCCATCGTCGAACTGGTTGTGCGGGATCTCGTCGAAGCCGAGGCGAAACTCGTAGTGGCCCTGGCGACCGGCGGCAAAGCTCAGGTCACGCGAATCGAGGCCGAGGTTGCGGCCGCTCAGGCGCCACCAGAAGTCATCGCCACTGTCCCAGGCGGGACGCTTGTAGATGTCGATGTTGACGATCGGGAACAGGCCGTCGTCGTCGAGGCCGTTGTAGCGGCCGAAGCGATAGGAGGATTCCGAGACGTCGCCGAAGCCGATCTCGATCTCGCTCTTG
>JANJUH010000074.1 GCA_024710675.1 Lysobacterales bacterium | reverse complement strand
CAATGAAGAACGGCGGTGCCGTCATCGAAAAGGGGGCGCCGTGATCCGCATCGAGTTCGATGACGATGATCTGCGCCGCCTGCGCCAGGCGATCGAGAAGGCGCCGGAGATCGTCCAGGACGAGATGATGCGTTGGGGCTGGGACACCGGGGCACGCCTTCAGGAGCAGGTGATTCAGCGGACCCCTGTGCAGTCCGGGGCGTTGCGGAACTCGATCGCCGCCGGCTTGAGCGTGGTCCCGATGGGCAGTATCGGGGTGCAGCAGGTCGGCGAGTTTGGTGTGCAGCCGTTGCCGGGGCAAGGGATCGGCGTTTCGGTGGTGATCGGCAGCAACGAGCAGTACGCGCCCTGGGTCGAGTTCGGGACCAAGCCCCACAAGATCCGGGCGCGCAACGCAAAGGTGCTTGCGTTTCAGGGGGCCGGCGGGACGGTGTTCCGCCGCGAGGTCAATCACCCTGGAACCAGGGGCGCGCGGATGTTCGGCGATGCGATGGACGCGAGCGAAGGCGCGGTCCGGGGCTCGGTGCGCGGACTGATCGACCGGATCATGGAGCGGGTGTTCGGGGGTGCCGCGTGAGCGCTGCCGATGACGATCGCGTCTACGGCGACGCCCTTCGAGACCGCTCCCGGATCGTGCAGGACACTGCGGCGGAGATTCGGCGGATCCTCGAAGAGGCGGAGCGGCGCGTGCTCGGGATCCTGGATGCGCAGCCTACCGAGTCCGAGCGCTGGCGGCTTGCCGCCGTCCTTGATGAGGTTCGGCGTGTGCTCCAGGAGATCGGCAGGGAGGCCGGCGTGGTGGCCTCGGTCACCGGAATGCAGATGACCGTGGAGGGGGTTCGGCTCGTCGACACGGGCCTGAACGTTGTCCGCCTGGCGCCGCCACCGATGATCGACTCCCCCCTGTTGCAGGCCATGCGGGAGTTCATGACTTCGAAGATCGAGGGTGTGACCGTGGAGATGGTCGACTCGATCAACACGCGCTTGGGGTTGGTGGTCACCGGGGCGCTTGACCGGAACACCGCGCGGCGCGAGATCGCGCAGCGCCTGGCAATGACGATGCGCCGCGCGCAAACGGTGCTCTACAACGAGACCGCGCGAATCTATGCGCACGCGAGCAAGACGCGCATGGAGCAGGTCGAGGCGGCCTATCCAGGGGTGATGCGCAAGAAGTGGGTGCGTTCCAAGGGGCGCTCCGAGCCGCGGGTCAACCATCGGGTGATCCACGGTCAGGTTCGTGAGATCGGCAAGCCATTCGATTTGACTACGGAAGGTGGGCAGCCACTCAAGATGATGGCGCCGCATGACCCTTCCGCACCGATCGGCGAGACGATCAACTGCGGGTGCGTGATGGTGATGGTCCCGGCGGATGACAGCCCCTACGCGAAATACTGGAAGGGCGTCGGTTCGGGTGACGCAGAGCCGTGATCGTCCTCTGCTTGAAGAAGATGCCGCTGAAGCCCTGAGTGGGCCGCTGGCGACAGCGCAGCAAGAGATCTGGAAACGCTGAGGGAATCGAGAGATGTCGCAATCGTACAAAGCTGGCCTGGCCATTACCGCAAGCATTGACGGGCAGGAGAAGGTCGCAGCGCTGTCGAAAGAGTTGGACGGGCTTGCGAGCGCGACCGACAGGGCCGAGGAAGCGGCCAAGGGCGCCAAGGAACAGGTTGGTGCGCTCGGTGGTGAGTCCGAGATCCTGAGCACGAAGCTGACCGGCGTTGCCGGCGCGGTGGCGGGCGCGTTCGCGTTGGATCAGGTGCTGGGGTTTGCGGCGGCACTCGCGCCGATCGCTGACGCCGCGAAGAACCTTGAGGGGCGGATGCGCCTGGCTGTCGGCGAAACCGGTAACCTGGAAGCCGCGCTGGAGGAGGTTCGATCGTCTGCGAATGCGACGGGCAGCGACATCAACGCAGTTGGCGACCTGTTCGGATCCCTTGCGCGCTCCACTCAGAGTCTCGGTGCCAGTCAGGCTGAAGTGGCGACGCTGACCGATACGATCAACAAGAGCTTTGCAATTTCCAACACCTCGGCTGCGGCCGCGAGTGGTGCGATTACCCAGCTTTCGCAGGCCTTCGCGACCGGCGCGCTTCGTGGGGACGAATTCAACTCGGTGAACGCTGCTGCGCCGCGCCTGATGGATGCGGTTGCGGCGGGTCTGGGTGTGGCGCGCGAAGAGCTGAAGACGCTCGCGGACCAGGGCAAGCTGACCACTGAGGCTTTGATCAAGGCCTTGCAGAGTCAGGCGGCGGTGATCAATGCCGAATTCATAACGCTTCCAGAGACGGTTGGGCGTGCGACGCAGCGCATGGCCAACGAGTGGCAAGTCTTCGTCGGCAAGCTCGATCAGTTGAGCGGTGCTTCGGAGACGGTGGCCGAAGGCTTGACGCTGATCTCGGACAACCTGGACAGCATCGCCGGCGTAGCTGCGACCACCGGTGAAGTGGTAGTGGCGGCCCTGGCTGTGAAAGCGGCCGCAGCGCTGCGTGGGTACATCGGTCTGACTGCTGCGAGTACGGTTGCGACCAATGCGCATAGCGTTGCAATCGGTGCGCTGGCTGCCGCCGGTCGGGCGGCGACTCTGGCCCTTTTCACCCTGGGGCGGTCCTTGAAGGGGCTTGGAGTTGCCGGCGTAGTGGCCGGGGTTGGTGCTCTGGTGGCGGAGTTTGCTGTCGCTGAGGAGTCGGCAGAAGACGTGGCCGCTGCCGTAGAAAAGGCGCTCTCCGAGCCGCCGGCCAACGCAGTTGCTGAAGAGTTCAGACTTGTAGCGACGGAGGCTGAGGCGCTGCGCTTCAAGGTCTCGGAGGTGGAAAAATCGTTCCAGGCCTTGCGCGCCAAGGGGATGGATACGGCCAAGGCGCTGTCCAGCCTAGCGCAGGCGACGGACATCAGCAGCGTAGAGGGAATTACCAAGCTGACCGTGGACCTGGATCTTTTGCGACAGGGGGCGTATGCGACGGGTGAGCAGATTCAGGCTGCCATTGCGGACAAGCTGCGCAGCATCACTGCGCAGGAGCTCGTCGAGTTCGGGATGCAGGCTGAACTCGCGTTCTCGCGCGGAAAGATCAGCGCCGAGCAGTTCGCGCTGGCACTGGATGCGCAGGCCCGCGCGGCCTTGCTTAAGCTCGGGATCGACGCTGACGCAGCGCTATCTGGGATGGGTGGCAAGTTCACCGAGGCGGCGAGCGCATTACAGGTTCTGGTCGGGCAATTCGATCGCTTGGCGCTGGCGGGAGTCGACGCGGGGGCGGCGATCGAGGGGGCGCTTGCAGTCGCGCTGAAGAGTGCGCAGAACCCGAAGGAGTTCGAGTATCTGAACGCCTTGGTCGTGAAGCTCGGGAAGGAAGGGAAGTTGGCCGGCGAAGCGGTGACTGCGGCACTCGAAAGCATTCAGCGCAAGGCCGACGACGCCACCCCTGGGATTCAGTCCGTCGAAGAGGCGTTCCGCCGCTTGGGCGTGACGTCGAAGGCCGAGATGGACCGCGCGGCCGCGGAGGCGAAGCAGGCTTTCGAGGTGATCCGGGACTCTGGCAAGGCGACGGCGGAGGAGCTCCGGGCCGCTTTCACCGCCTACGCCGAGCAGGCGGTGGCGGCGAACGGCGGCGTGGCGGATGCGACGGTGAAGGCCCAGGCGTCGGCGCTGGGCCTGGCGGTGGAGGTCGACAAGACCGGCAAGGTGGTCGTGCAGACGATGGCCGAGGCGGCGTTCGGGGTGAAGGGCGCCGACCAGGCGCTGAAGGACGCCGCAGGCAGCGCGGGCGAGCTGGGCGAGGCGGCGAAGGATGCCGGCAAGTCGATGGTGGAGGCCGCGCGCGAGCAGAACGCGGCGGTGCAGTCGGTGACGGTGTCGCTGGTGGATGCGACGACGGCGCAGAGCCGCTATGCG
>JANJUH010000047.1 GCA_024710675.1 Lysobacterales bacterium | reverse complement strand
CCCGTATCCGCCGCGACCACCCGCCGCACCTTCGCCTGCAGTCCGCCCGCCACCGCCGCGCGCACCGGCACCCGCCGGGCGAGAAGCGCCCGGGCGTCCTGCGCCGGCCGGCCGTGGGCCACCAGGGCGGCCGGTGCCGGCCGGACGCGGGCCACGAGTCGCGCCGGGGCCCGCACGTCCGGTCTCATGGCGCTCGTACATGCCCTGGATCCGTTCCCCGCGCGCACCGTCCCGTTGCGGACGCTCTCCGCGCGGACCGCCGGGACGCGCATCCGTGCTGCGCTCACCACGGAAGGCGCCGCGCTCCTCGCCGCGACGCTCGTCGCGGAAGCTCGGCGGGCCGCGCCGTGCGGGGCCGCCAGGACGTTGGTCACGGCGCTGGCCGCGTTCCTGTTTGCGCGCCGCCAGCAGCGGGATCACCCGCAGTTCCGGACGCGCCTGCGGCGGCAGCTCGACGGCGGCGAGCAGGCGCTCGATCTCCTCGGGCTCCATGTCGCGATACCAGCCGCGCTTGAGTTCCTTGCCCAGTTCCACCGGTCCGTAGCGCACCCGCTTGAGGCGGCTGACCTCGACGCCGACCGCTTCCCAAAGGCGGCGCACCTCGCGCTGGCGACCCTCGCGCAAGACCACACGGAACCAGTGGTTGCTGGCCTCCTCGTCACCGGGCAACACCTCGATCTCGTCGAAGCGCGCCGGGCCGTCCTCGAGTTCGACGCCTTGCGACAGGCTGCGCAGCGCACTCTCCGGCACTTCGCCGTGGACGCGGCAGAGATACTCGCGTTCGACTTCACCGCTGGGATGCATCAGCCGGTTGGCCAGCTCGCCATCGGTGGTGAAGAGCAGCAGGCCGGCGGTGTTGAGGTCGAGCCGGCCGACGGCAATCCAGCGCGCACCCTTGAGGCGCGGCAGGCGATCGAACACGGTCGGCCGCCCCTCCGGATCGGAGGCTGTGGTCACCTCGCCCTCGGGCTTGTTGTAAACCAGCACGCGCGGGCCCTCGTGGATGATGGCGCGAACCACGAAATCACGGCCATCGACACGTACGCGCTGGCCTTCCTCGAGGGTGTCGCCGATCGAGGCCGGGCGGCCGTCGATCTCGATCTCGCCACGCAGCACGCGCTCCTCGATCATCCGCCGCGAGCCCAGGCCGGCCTTGGCCAGCAGCTTCTGCAGGCGTTCGGCGGCGAGCATCCCGGGTTTGCGTTTCAGCGACAGGGTGGTGCGGGATTTCATGACAGGGTCTCCGTGGCGTCGGGTGCTGCGGCGGCGGCAACAGCCGCGCCATCGGCAGGAAAGGCCAGTTCGGGCTCGAGCGCGTCGAGGTCCCTGAGCTGGGCGAGGGTCGGCAGCTCATCGAGGCTGCGCAGCCCGAAATAATCGAGGAAGGCGCGGGTCGTTCCATACAGCGCCGGGCGCCCAGGCACATCGCGGTGGCCGACGGCGCGGATCCACTCGCGTTCCTCGAGGGTGCGAATGATCTGGGTGCCGACCGCGACGCCGCGGACTGCCTCGATTTCGCCGCGCGTGATCGGCTGGCGGTAGGCGATCAGCGCCAGTGTCTCCATCAGCGCTCGCGAGTAGCGGGTCTGGCGCTCGGTCCAGAGCCGGCTGATGCGGGCGTGGACTTCGGTGCGGACCTGGTAACGGAAGCCGCTGGCCACTTCGACCAGTTCCACGCCGCGCCCGGCGCAATCGGACTTCAGCGCCTCGATGGTATTGGCGAGATCGGTCTGGGTGGGCCGCTCGGCGTCGTCGAAGAGCTCGCCGAGCTGCGCCAGCGACAGCGCCTGTCCGGAGGCGAGCAAGGCCGCCTCGACGATGGGTTTCAGGGTCTCGATGTTCACGCAGCGTGCTCCTTCGCACCCGGGGCGCGCAGGTAGATCGGCCCCAGCGTGTGTTCCTGGACGATTTCGACCAGCATCGCCTTGGCCAGTTCCAGCATCGCCAGGAAGGCAACGACGACGCCGAGCCGGCCCTCGCCGGCGCGGAACAGCGAGCCGAATTCGTGGAAGCCGCCGTCACCGAGGGCATCGAGGATATCGGTCATGCGCTGGCGCACCGACAGCGGCTCGCGCCGCACCTGGTGGCTCACGTACAACTCGGCGCGGTCGAGGACTTCGCGGAAGGCCACGAGCAGTTCGCGCAGAGGCACCTCTGGCGGCACCACCCGCACCTTGCGGTCCGGGACCTCGACGCTGACGAGCGCGGTGTCGCGGTCGAGGCGGGGCAGGGTGTCGAGGTCCTCTGCGGCCTTCTTGAAGCGCTCGTACTCCTGCAGCCGGCGCACCAGCTCCGCGCGCGGATCGGCCTCCGGGTCCTCGCTGACCGGCGGACGCGGCAGCAGCAGGCGCGACTTGATTTCGGCGAGGATCGCGGCCATCACCAGGTACTCGGCGGCGAGCTCCAGGCGCAGCTCCTGCATCATCTCGATGTAGCCGATGTACTGGCGGGTGATTTCGGCGATCGGGATGTCGAGGATGTCGAGGTTCTGCCGGCGAATCAGGTACAGCAGCAGGTCGAGCGGACCCTCGAAGGCATCGAGGATGACCTCGAGGGCGTCCGGCGGGATGTAGAGGTCGCGCGGCAGCTCGAGGAAGGGCTCGCCGCGGACGCGCGCGAAGGGGATTTCGGCCTGGCGGGCACTGGCGGCTTCGGCCAGCGTGGCGCTCGCCTCTTCCGTGCTCATGTCCAGTCCACCTCGCCGCGCCCGGCACGAATGACTTCGTAGGGCACTTCGAGCAGGGAGACCACGGTGCTCGGGTCTTCCGGGCAGGCGTCGGCATCGAGGAAGCCGTCGATCCGGTTTTCCAGCAACTCCCACAATTCCTCGTTGTCGAGGCTGTGCTCCTCGTGCCCCGGCAGCTTCGCACTCGAGCTCAGCAGCGGTTCGCCGACCGCCTCCAGCAGCATGCGGCTGACCGGGTGCCGCGGCATGCGCACGCCGATCGAGCGGCGCTTCTCGGTGGCGATGCGTTTGGGGACCAGCGCGCTGGCCGGCAGCACGTAGGTGTAGTCACCGCTGCCATGGGTGCGCACGAAGCGGAAGGCGGCGTCGTCCAGGCGGGTGTACTGGCCGACCTGGCGGATGTCGGCGCACAGCAACGAGAAATCGTGGCGCGGGCCGAGGGCGCGAATGCGGGTGACGCGTTCTGCGGCCTCGCGGGCATCGAGTGTGAACACGAAGGCATAGCCGGAATCGCCCGGAACCAGCCACAGCCCACCCTCGCGCAGGGACTGCGCGGCCTGGTCAATCAGGCGCTTGTGGGGGTTGTCCGGGTAGATGTGGAGGCGACGGGCCATGGTTGGCGTGGGCCATGTGGGGGCTGGAGGCGTGCGGGCCCGCGGCCGCGGCAGCCGTTGGCGCCGAAAGCGGGGGCGGGAGTGTACCGGAGCCGGCGTATTCCGTACCATCCGCGCCCCCTGGTCAGCGTCGGCAGGTTGCCATGTGGTTCATGATCCTGGGTCGCGACGGACCCGAAGGTCTCGCGCGCCGGCCGGCGCTGCGCCCGGCCCATTTGCAACGTGCCGCCGCACTGGCGGCTGCGGGTCGCTTGCTGCTGGCCGGACCTCTGCTGGATGAGCCCGGCGACAGCGGGCGTCCGCAGGGCAGCCTGATCGTCGGTGATTTCGCCGATGCCGCCGAGGCCGAGGCCTGGATCGCCGCCGATCCCTATGTCAGCGGCGGGGTGTTCGCCGAGGTCGAGGTCCGCCCCTTCCGCCAGGTGCTGCCGTGAGTGTGCGCAGCGATCGCCTGCGCGAGCGCATCGATGCTGCGCTGGCGCCGAGCCGCCTGGATATCGTCGACGAGAGCCACCTGCACGTGGGTCACGCCGGCGCCCGTGACGGTCGCGGGCACTTTCGCGTCCGTCTGTGGTCCGAGCGCTTCGCCGGCCTGCGCCCGCTGGCCTGCCATCGCCTCGTCTACGAGGCCGTCGGTGACCTGATGGACACCGACATCCACGCGCTCGCCATCGAAGTGCTTGCCCCCGAGGAAATCCCATGAAGAAACTCTGCCTTTGCCTCGCCCTCACGCTGTCGCTGGCTGCCTGCGGTGGCGCCGACGCGCCGCAGTCCGACACGCGCCTGGTGCAGCTCGATGGTCCGGTGAGCAGCCTGAAGGTCGACGGGGAGGCGATCCCCGAAGCGCTGCTGGAGGCCTATGCTCGCAAGCGAGGCTGGGATCTGTGCGACCCCGGCCAGCGCACCCAGGTCAACGAGCAGGTTGGCGAATTGCTGGCCGTCGGCATGCAGGCGCGTCGCGATGGCCTGCTCGCGGACCCTGCAGTGCTCGCCGACCTCGAACTCGAGCGCCTGAACCGCCTTGGCGGCATCCTGATGGAGCGAAAGGCTCCGGAGCCCACCGAGGAGGAACTGCGGGCCGAGTACCAGCGCCAGGTCGACACCATCGGCGGCCAGGAGTGGCGCGTCTCGCATGTGCTCTTCGACGCAGAGGCGCGCGCCCAGCAGTTCATTGCCGCGCTTCAGGCCGGCGCCGACTTCGACACGGCGCTGTCCAGCCAGGCCGGCCAGGCCGGAGTGCGCGATGCCCGCGACCTCGGCTGGATCAAGCGTCCGCAAGTGCCCGCCGCGCTCGGCGAGGCGCTCGCAACGCTGGCACCGGGGGGCTACACATTGACGCCGGTGCAGACCGAGTTCGGCTACCACGTCGCCTTGCTGCGCGAGACCCGCCCCTTCGCCGCACCGCCCTACCAGCAGCTCCGCCAGGGCATCCTCGACACCATGAAGAGCCGCCGCGCCCTCGAAGCCGCCAAGGCGATCAGGGAGCAGGCGAAGGTGGAGTTCTGAGGATTGCGGGACTCGGGACTCGGAAAGAGCATTGGTCCGCAAAGGACGCCAAGGACGCGTAGAAGAGCTGGGCTGGGGGCTGGGGTGAATGTGCCCGGCTCCCGTGGGTCGGCATTCATGCCGACGCTCTTGCCACTCACAACGCGCTACTCACCATCCTCCCGCCGCTGGCGACACCCGCGGCGGGCTGTTAGGCTGATGACAGCCTCGCCATCGCGCTGCCATGTCCCAGTCCATCGAAGCCTTTTCGGAGTTGCGCGGTCGCGCCGAACGTCACTGGAGTTTCTTCCGGCAATGGCTGCGCTCGCCCCTGCGCACCGCATCGGTGGTCCCGAGCAGTGTGCACCTGGCGCGCGAGATGGCCTCGGCCATGCCGCCGGGCGTGCAACGGGTCGTCGAACTGGGTGCCGGGACCGGCGCAATCACACGCGGGTTGTTGGAGCGCGGCATCCGGCCCGAGCACCTGCTGGTCCTCGAGTTGTCCCCCGAGTTACACGCCGGCCTTGTTGCCAGTTTCCCGGATTCGCCCGCGCTGTGTGGTGACGCCCGGCGCCTGCCCGAATTGCTGCGATCGGTGCCTGCCTTCGCCGATGGGCGTTGCGATGCGGTGGTCAGTTCACTGGGTTTCCTCGCCATGCCGCCAGGAATCGCCCGGGACATCCTCGAGGCGGCCTTCTCCTGCCTGCCGGCCGATGGCGTGCTGGTGCAATACACCTATGGGCCCACGTGCCCGGTCCCGCAGGCCCTGATGGAGGCGATGGACCTGGTCGCGGAGCGGGTGGGTTACACACTGCGCAACCTGCCGCCGGCCACGGTTTACCGGATCCGGCGTCGCTGAGCAAATTCCTCGCGCATCGGGGCACGCCCGATCGTCGACGCGAATGAAAATGAGCGTATCTTCCGTCTCCGGACACGGATCAAGGGCCATGTCGGCCCGATGGGAGAGCACCTATGGCACGCGAGGAAGTACCTACCCTCGAACAGTTCGTCGAGGGCGTGGAAAAGCGCAATCCGGGGCAGCCTGAGTTCATCCAGGCGGTGCGCGAGGTCGCAGAGAGCGTCCTCGATTTCGTCAAGGCCAACCCGAAGTACAACGATTACCAGATTCTCGAGCGCATGGCCGAGCCGGACCGGGTGATTTCCTTCCGCGTCTGCTGGCAGGACGACGCCGGCCACATCCGCGTCAACCGTGGCTATCGCATCCAGAACAACAACGCGATCGGCCCGTACAAGGGCGGCATCCGCTTCCATCCTTCGGTCAACCAGAGTGTGCTGAAGTTCCTCGCCTTCGAGCAGACCTTCAAGAACGCGCTGACCGGGCTGCCGATGGGCGGCGGCAAGGGTGGTTCGAACTTCAATCCGAAGGGCAAGTCCGAAGCCGAGATCATGCGCTTCTGCCAGGCCTTCATGACCGAGCTGTACCGCCATGTGGGCGAGGACACCGATGTGCCGGCGGGCGATATCGGCGTTGGTGGCCGCGAGATCGGCTACATGTTCGGGCAGTTCAAGCGCATCACCAACCGCTACGTCGGCGTGCTGACCGGCAAGGGCATGGAATACGGCGGCAGCCCGATCCGCACCGAGGCCACCGGCTACGGCGCGGTGTACTTCCTCGAGGACATGCTCAAGCGCCAGGGCAAGGTCATCGAAGGGCGAGTCTGCCTCGTGTCCGGCTCCGGCAACGTCGCCCAGCACGCGGTCGAGAAGATCCTGCACATGGGTGGCAAGCCGGTCACGCTGTCAGATTCCGATGGCTTCATCTACGACAAGGATGGCTTCACGCACGAGAAGCTGGCCTGGATCAAGGACCTCAAGAACAAGCGCCGCGGCCGCATCGAGGAATACGTGGCCAAGTTCGGTGGCGAGTACCACGCTGGCCAGCGGCCGTGGATCGTGCCGGGTGAACTGGCGGTGCCGTGCGCGACCCAGAACGAGATCAGCGGAGACGATGCCCGCACCATGCTTGCCAATGGCGTGATCGCCGTCTCCGAAGGGGCCAACATGCCGTCCGACCTCGAAGCCGTCCACATGTTCCAGGCGGCGAAGATCCTGTTCGCGCCCGGCAAGGCGGCGAATGCTGGCGGTGTCGGCGTCTCCGGCCTCGAGATGAGCCAGAACTCGGCGCGCATCACCTGGAAGGAAGACGAACTCCAGCGCCTGCTGCGCGACATCATGCACGGCATCCACGAGCGCTGCGTCAAGTACGGCAGCTCCGAGGACGGCTCGCACGTCGATTACGTCAAGGGTGCCAACATCGCCGGCTTCGTCAAGGTGGCCGATGCGATGATCGCCCAGGGCGTGGTGTGAGGCGGCGTTGGACCTGCTGCCTCGCCGCGAGCGGGGCCGGGTTCCGGCAGGCGCTGGGTCGGCCATGACCCAGCGCCAGGTCGTGCTGTTCATGTCGGCCGACGTCGTCGGCTCGACCGAGTTCAAGACCCGCACCGCGATGCATGCCAGCGGTGCCTGGGTCGAGGCCTTCGAGTCCTTCTTCAGCGAACTGCCGCTGATCTTCATGGGGCGGATCGCCAACCATTTCTGGGACGTCGACAGCCTGCCCGATAGCGGCGTCTGGAAGGTCATGGGCGACGAATTGGTGTTCGCGGCCCAGCCGCGGACGCTGGACGACGCCCGCCGCGTGGCCATGGCCTTTCGCGATGCCGTCGCCGATTACGACCAGAGCCTGGCACAGCGTTGGCCACTGCGGATCCGTGGTGCTTGCTGGGCGGCCGAGATCGGCGGCCGCAACCGGGCCGTTGAGATCCCCGAGATGTTGGGAGGGCGTGACGACCGCCCGTACCTCGACTACCTCGGGCCGGACATCGACATCGGTTTTCGCCTGAGCCCGCATTCGCGCACAGGGCGGGTCATCCTGTCGCCGAACTTCGCCGAGAGCCTGGCCCGTGCTGCAGCCCGGACCGGCGACCCGGAGCCCACCCTGGACTACCAGGGCGAGGCCGTGCTGAAAGGTGTTTGCGGAGGCCACCCATTTCCGCTGGTGCTGATGGCGACGCCGGCCCAGGCCGCTGTGGCGGAGCCCTTCGAGGCCATTGCAGGCCGGCTTGCGCTCCAACGCGAGCGCATCCGCGAGGCCACCGGTATCGAGGCGCCGCCGCCGGTGTTCGCGGGCGGGTGACATCGCGCCGCGCTGCGCGGAGCATTGGACCCCGGGCAATCAGAGGACAAGGACATGCTCGAGATTGAGCGCGCCGAAGAAGGGCTCGCTGAGGTACTGGTGCTGAGGGGACGGGTCGATACCGGGACCGCCGCTGCCCTGGAGAAATCCTGCATGACGGCCATCGAGGCGGGCACCCGCCGCTTGCTGCTGGACCTGGGCAGCGTCGACTTCGTCAGCTCCGCAGGCCTGCGCGTCTTCCTGGTGGTGGCCAAGAAGCTCGGCGGCTTGGGCGGACGGCTCGCCCTGTGCTGCCTGACCCGTCCGGTGAGCGATGTGCTCGCCCTGTCGGGCTTCGATCGCATCCTGGTCACCGCGCCGAGCCGGGGCGAGGCGCTGGCGCGGATGGCCTGATCAGCGCGCCCGGCCGACCAGCACCGAGATTCCTGGTGCCGGCTGGGCGATGCGCCAATCGCCGAGGCCGCCGGCGGAGCGGGCGATCACCGCTTCCGGCAGCACGCCGTAATTGAGCACCAGCAGCGTGGGCCAGTGCCTGGCGATGGTGGCTGCGATCAGCGCATCGTGCACCGAGGTCTGGCCGCCGTCGTCGGGGAAGGCCGAATGCGGCGGCATCTGCCGGTACCAGCGTTCGTCGCGCTCGTCGTCGTAGAGATCTTCCGATCCTCCCCACGGCGGATCACCGAAGATCAGGTCCGGGGCTTCGCCGGCCGGCAGCGCTGACAGGAAATCGCTCTGGATCAGCCTCAGCTCCACGCCGTGCAAGCTGGCGTTCTCCCGGGCCAGCGTCAGCGCGCCCGCGTCGATGTCGAGGCCGGTGAGCTGCCAGTCCGGGCGGGCCAGCTTGACGCTGATCGCCAGGCTGCCGGCGCCGACGCCGAACTCGACCAGGCATGGGGACCGGCCCAAGGTTGCGGCCAGGCGGTCGCCCTCGGCCAGCACGACATCGACCAGGGCGCTGGTCTCGGGGTCGGTGATGAAGGCGCGACGGTCGATCCGGAAACGATGGCCGCGAAACAGCAGGAAGCCGGCCACATAGGGCGCCGGTGCGCCGGCGGCAACCTCGGCGAGCATCTGCGCCAGACGTTCCTCGTCACCGCCAGCCGCCTGGCGGAGCAGCGCCTCGTAGGGCATGGTCAGCTCGCCTTGGCCAGGTAGCGCAAGGCCAGAACCGTGATGTCGTCAGCCTGCGGTGCACCCGTGGCGAAGTCGAACACCGACTGCATCGAGCTTTCGACCCACTCTGCCGCCGGGCTGGCCGGCGGCACACCCGCCAGCATGCCGGCCAGGCGCTCCTCGCCGTAGAAGGAGTCGTCGGCCGCGACGGCATCGGTGATGCCGTCGGAATACAGGTAGAGCACGTCGCCAGGCTCCAGGATCAGCTCCTCGCGGGTGTATTCGGCGCCGGGCGCGATGCCGAGCGCAATGCCGCCGCGGAAGGAGAGCATCTCGGGGATGCCGCCGGCACGTTTCAGGAAGGGATGGTTGTGGCCGCCGTCGGAGAACACGACACGGCCCGTGCGGATGTCGAGGATGCCGAGGAAGAGGGTGACGAACTGGCAGGCCGAGTTCTGCGTGATCAGGAGTTCGTTGGTCTGGCGCAGGATTTCCTGGGGACAATCGATGTAGTCGACAGTGGCGCGTGCCCGCAGCACCGACAGCGCGACGGTCATGAACAGCGCCGCCGGCATGCCCTTGTCGGACACGTCGCCGACCAGGAAGCACAGGCGGTGCTCGTCGAGGAAGAAGAAGTCGTAGAGGTCGCCACCGGCTTCCTTGGCGGGCTTGACGCCTGCGGCCAGGTCGACATGCAGGCGCGCCTGTGGCGCGGCGATGTCCTTGAAGGTGCGCGGCAGCATCGAGAGCTGGATGTCGCCGGCGATCTTCAGCTCGTTGCGCAAACGCTCCTTGGTGGCAGTCGCCTCGGTCAGCTCGCGCAGGTAGTCGTTCAGGCGCTGCTCCATGGCGATGAAGGAGCTGGCGAGCTGGGCGATTTCGTCACGGCCCTGGGCCGGCATGTTGCCGATGGTGCGCCTCAGCGGCAAGTGTTCCACCGGCTGGAAGTCGGCCGCGGCCAGTTCACGGGTGTAGTCGGCGAGCTGGCCGATCTTGCGCGACATGCGCGTGCCGATCCAGAAGCTGAAGACGAAGACCACGAGGAAGCTGATCACGCCGATCAGGATCGAATTGCGCAGCGAGGCATCGAGCTTGCGATAGAGGTCCTTGATCGCGATGTCGGCGCCAGCGACGTAGCGGGTACCGGCCGCAGTGGTCTGCGGCGAGAACAGGAAATAGACATGGCCCCACTCGTCGTCTTCGCTGGTCTCGCCAAAACGCGGCTGCCCGGTGTCCCACGCCTCCTGCAGCAGCGGTTCCTCGTAGTTGTCCCAGTAGACCGCGTAGGAACCGTTCGCGCGCTCCTCGGCGGTACCGTTGGAACTGGTGGTGCGGAAGACGCCGTTGTGGAAGGTGTAGGTGTAGAGGTAGATCAGGCCGATATCGTCGCTGTAGGCCGACAGCCGCTGCATGATGCGGTCATATTCCTCGGTGCTGACCGCCTCGCGCGCCACGGCGCGGTCCAGGTAGCCGTCGGGAAGCATGTCCGGCAACGCGCGGGCGGCCGCCGACAGCTTCTGGCGGATGCCCTCGATGGTGGCTTCCTTCTCGACCCGGTAGTGGTTCCAGGCAAAGGTGGCCGTGCCGAGCAGGTTGAACAGCGTCAGGCCGAGGATGATCTTGAAGCGCAGTCCGAAGCGGATGGGCCGCGACGGTTGGCTGTGGGAAGGGCTGCTCTCGCTCATGCTCGATCGTGGGCCGGACTCCGTTCCGGAGTATGCGGGCTCGGGACCTCGCAGACCACCAGCAAGCCGCCCTCGCGACCGTCGAGCAAACCGGCGATCTCCTCGGCGAGCAGCGGCAGTGGTCGGTGGCTGAACTGTCGCACGTAGGCGCGCGCGATCGCCAGCGAGCCATCGCTGCTGGTCCCCAGCACATCGCGGGGTGAGGCAACCGAGAAGGCAGCCGGTGTGCCGCGGCGACGATCCAGGCGCCAGCCGGTCGGTGCCTTGCCGTTGGCCGGAAAGAAGAGCACGGTCAGTTGGCTGCACGGAAACACGGCCAGCGCCTGTGGCCAGCTCGGTCCGTCCGGGCGCGTGCTGGCGACCCCGAGCAGGAACTCGCGCGCGGCCTCGGCGTGTACCGAGCGTTCGAGCAGGGTCGGTGTGCCGGGTGGTGGCTGGCAGCGGCCGATGACCAGGTGCCAGCCCTTGGGCCCGGCGCGCGTGCCGAGGAAGTCTTCCGGTGGTGCATCGCCCACGCGTCGGTGAGACAGCGGCAGGTCTCCGATCGCGCGACGTTCGCGCTGCTCGACGCGGGCGCGGTGGTAATTGCCGAGTTCGGAGACATCGGGCAGCACGTCGGTTTGCAGGAAGCGCCGGCGCAGCCGGTGGCTGCCATCGGCGAGCAGGCTGGTCATGGTGCCCAGCGTCCCGCCCAGGTCGTTGAGTTCGCGGATGCGCCCGGGTTCCCAGTGGTGGTCGTGGCGACCGCCGATCAGCGCCCGTGCGGCGCGGGTCAATCCACCCAGTTCGGACCGGGCCAGGCGGGTCATGGCTTCGGCCACCAGCAGGCCGCCGGCCAGCACCAGCGCCATCAGCCACGCGAGCCGCGCCAGCAGGGCTGCGCGCGCGTTGGCCAGGGCGTCGCTGCGTTCGGCGGTGGCGATGATGCCGCCGGCGACTCCGGCCTCCGGGTCCACCGGCGCATAGCCGGCGATCAGGTCGGCTTGCGGGCCGGGCAGCAGGCGAAATGCCAGCCCTCCCTCGGCAAGCCGGGCCAGTGTTGCCTCGTCGGGCAAGGGCGCCGCCGGCACACCCTCGGCAGCGTGCAGGGATTGGGCTCGCCACTGGCCGTCGGCCTCGGTCAACCGGGTCACGCTGATGCCGCCGAGGCGTCGATCCAGCGCTTGCAGGCGCGTCGCCGTGACGCCTTCGGCCTCGAGCAGTGGCCAGAAGCCGGCAACGGCCGCGGCCGTGCCGCTGGCGCGTTGCTCCAGGCCCCACAGCACCTCGGTGCGCTCGAGGTGGTAGACCAGGGCGCCATTGGCGAGGCCGAGCCCAAGGAACAAGGGCACGATGGCCAGGTGGTAGCGGCCCCTGATCTTCATGGCTGGACACTGTCGCGCAGGTAATCGACGCCGAGCAGCGGCATCCGGAAGAAGCCGACCAGCAGCGCCGGGCACTCGTTGATGACGGTGTAGAACTTGCCGCGCGGCAGGGACAGCGCGAGCAGGCCCTCGGGCCCGGCGCTGATGGCGAAGGGCGCCGGCTTGCCGGTCAGCAGGATGGTGGTGCCGATGACCGCCTGCATGGGCGTGCCGGCCGGGTCCACCGCAGCGCCTTCGACGCGCACGTAAAGGCGGCTGATCGCGCCGCCGGCCGGGCAGATCACCTGGCCTGGCGCAAAGCGCTGGACGCCCATCGCCGTCGCGATGGTCAGCAGCTCCTCTGGACGCAGCGTCGAGAAGGGGAAGACGCCATGCAGGGCGACCAGTTTCTCGGCGAGTTTCAGCACGGATCGGTCTCCGCGGCCGTTGGGCCGGCCAGGGTCAGCACGAATTGGCCGTCGAAGACCAGGGTGTCGCTGGCTGTCGGCAGAGTGAGCTGGTCATGCTCGAAGGCGAGTTCCCTGCGCTGGCCATCGGCATCCACGGACTCGACCCGGCAGTCCCCGGGACCCAGCCGCGTCATCCGCCGTCCGGCCAGGTCGATGGCCAGGACCGCAGCGATGGCGGGCAACACGCTGGCGAGGCTGGCAGCGGCCTCCCTGGCATCGGCAGCGGTGGCGAGCAGGCGGCGCGCAATCACCCGCGCGTTGGCCTGGCACTCGCCCACGGCCCGCACGTCCTCTGCCAGGCGCCAGACCAGGCAGCGCGTGCCGGCGACCGCGGTGGCGTGCCTCGATGTCGCCGGGTCCTCGTCGGAACGGGCGAGCTGTCGACCGCTCTCGCCCGCGTTCGCGGCCAGGTCGGCCAGGGCGTGCTCCAGCGCGGTGTCGAGGCGGCTGCGCTCGAGGGCTTCGCGATAGGACTCTGCCTGCCGCGCCTGCGCCTCGAGGCGGTTGGCGAGGGCATCGAGGCTTTCGGCGAGTTCGCCCAGTTCGTCGCGATCACGGCTGCCAATCCGCGTGCCGAGGTCGCCCGCGGCGATGCGCAGGGCGGAGTCCTTGATCTCACGTACCGGCCGCGTCATCGACTGCGAGATCCTGAGCGACACCCAGCCCGCCACCAGTAGCAGGCCGACACCGACCATCAGCACCGCGATCAGCGCGCGCCGGGTCTTCTCGCGGATCACGCCGATATCGACATCGGCACCGGCCATCGCCACGATGCGGCCATCGGCCGCGATGATCGGCTCTGCCGAGACCTTGATCAGGCCCCAGACATCCCATTCGCGGATGGCCGAGACGAAGGCCTGGCCCGCCCGCTGTGCGGATTCGACATCGGCGAGCGAGTCCTCGGGCACGGTATCGAGATAGCCCGGCGGGGAGTGGTCGTCGCCGACCGAGCCATCGAGGATGTAGCGGATCTGGTCGCCGCCGAGGTATTGCTGGGTGTAGAGGAAGGTCAGTCCCGCGGCCTCGCGGACCCGGCGGTAGGCCGGTGCATGGCGGGCGAAGTAGGGGTCCTGCTCGCTGTACCAGCCGGGTTCGAAATCGTCGACGGGTGTCGCCGAGCCGGGTTCCAGCCGCAGCAGGCTTTCGGCTGCCAGGTAGATGACGCCGTCGTGGCGGGCGAGCGCAGTGACCGCGTGCTCGCCGGCCTCGAGCGGCCAGCGTTCCAGTTCCCTGCCATCGAGGCCGAAGGCGAGCACGGCGTCAGCGCTTGGTGTCAGGGCCAGCAGGGGCTTGTCGGCATCGCCCGGGCTCAGGCGGCCGACATCGGCGGCCAGCGTGATCGCCGCCACCTCCGCGGCCAGCCCCGTCAGCAGGCGGCCACGGCGCAGGTAGACGACGCCGTCGATATGCACCACCTCGTCGGCGACCGGATCGACAAGGGTCTCCTCGAGCAGCGCGTCGCTGGCCAGCGGGCCGGTCCACAGCCGGCTGCCGTCCGCGGTCAGGGCAGCCAGGCGGCCACGGGTCGGATCCACCGACAGCGAGCGCAAGGGCGGCAGCGGCGGGCCATCCAATGGCCGGGCGCCGCCGTCGGCGGGATCGATGGATACCAGCACGCCGCGTTCGGCGTCCTGGCCGACCAGGCCGCCGGGACCCGCGCCGATCAGCGCGATGCGATAGGGCCGCTGGTACTCGGCGTGGCCCTCCGCATCGGTCAGCGTGGCCGCTGCCCCGGCCAGGGCCAGGAGCTGGCGGTCGAAGCCGTGCAGGATCAGCCGGTAGACCGAGTCGTAGACCGTCGTCGCCCACACCGTGGTGACCACGGCCAGCGCGCCCGCGAGCACGGCCATGACCAGGGTCTGGAAGTTGAAGGTCAGCTTCATCGGAAGGCCGAGATGGTCTTGAACTGGTACAGGCTCACGCCCATCGCCGGGAAGATCTCGATCGCGCGCAGGACCACCGAGCCCGGGATCACCAGCGCCTGGCAACCGGCTGATACGGCTCGCTCGAGCCGGCGCCGGTCGCCCATCAGCACGCGCTCACCGAAGGTGGTGCCGGCGTGGCGCTCGCGCACATCGTTGGCGCGCTCGACCTGGACCGTGCCGGCCGCGATCACATACAGCGTGTCGGTGGCCGAATCATCGTCGTAGACCAGTTCCCCCGGCTCCCAGCGCCGTTCGGTGGCGTGCGCGGCCAGGTAGTCGAGTGCGCGGATGCGGGCGTCCGAGAAGAATTCGGCCCTGACCAGCGCAGCCACACGGTCGACCGGGTGCGCGGCCAGCGAGAGGTCGTCGGCGTCGTCGGCAAAGCGTGGCAGCAGCGCCACCAGCCATTCGTCGATGCGACCGCCGCTGGCGCGGTCCAGGCGCTGGCGCAGCAGTTCGAGTCCCCCGGGCAGGGCACGTTCATGGTGCGCGATCAGCCCGGCCGACGCCTCGAGCGCCACTTCGCTGGCGGCGGCGCGCTCGAGGACCTCGCCCACCGGCAGCCTTGCGCTGGTCTCGCCATGGTGCAGGCCAAGGTCGGGGGCGGTCGACTGGATCAGGGTCAGGATGCGCTGGAACAGCTCGCGCCCGCAGCTCTGCTGGATGGTCTCGATGGCGTTCGCGCGATCGCGGGCGTTGGCAAAACTCAGCGAGGCACGGATCAGGTCGAAGTCGGGCAGGCGCCCGGACAGGCTCAGCAGCTCGAGCACGAACTCCAGCACCTCGGCGGCGGCGTCGCGGTAATAGCGGGTCAGGACGGTCTGGCCCACACCCTCGTGCGGATCCGCGGCCAGCGAGCGTTGCGCCAGCACCGCGGCCTGGCCGCGTGCGAGTTCGCCGTCGATCAGCTCGTCGATGATCAGCAGCAACTGCGGCATCGCCAGGCGACTGAGCGCGCGCACCGCGACGGTGCGCGAGTGGAAGGGTGCCGCGGCCGTACGCAGCACGCGGATCAGTCCGGGGATCGCCTTCAATCCGATATTGCACAAGGCGGCCTCGAGCTGGCGGCTCTCGGCGGCCGAGAAGTGCTCGGCGGCCCACAGCAGTGCCGGGATCGTCGAGCTGTCGCCGATCTTGCGGGCAATGTCGAGCACCAGCGCGCGCTCCTCCGCGGTGCCCGAGCGGACCACGCCGATCAGGTGCGGCATCAGGGTCGGCGTGTCGGGTGAGGCCAGCTTGCGCAGCGAGCGCAGCGCCTCGATGCGGAGCACCGCCTCGGGCGCGGCCAGGAAGGGCAGCAACTCGGCGCTGTGGCGCGGCTGGCGGCTGTCGCCGATCGCGCGGATACCGAGCTGGCGGGCGGCGGTGTCGCCGTCGAGCAGTTCGCGCACCTCGCCGATCGCTTCGGCCACATCGACGAGCTTGCTGCCGTTCCAGCGCGCCACCGCGAGCGCCGCCATGTGCGCAGGCTCGCGGGAATGCCGCCAGGCATGCAGGCGACGCACCGGGAAGGCACCGCTGGAGGTGAATTCCTCGAGCACCTCCGGATCTGTCGGGCCGTTCTCGCTCTCCAGCCAGAGCAGGGTCTCGGCCAGCGTCTCGGTGTCTTCCTGGCGTAGCAGTTCGAAGATCGGCTGGCGCAGTTGCCCGGCTTCGCTGGCATCGGCCTCGCCGAGGAAAGCGAGGAGCGCGCCGCGTGCACTCGGGTCGCGCAGCCGCCAGAGCAGATCGACGGCCAGCAGTCGTTGTGCGCGGTTGCCGTCGAAAGCCAGGCTGCGCAGCAGCGCATGGTCGTCAGTGCCGAGCTGTTGGCGCCAGGCCTCCTCGGGGTTGGCGAAATCGAGGAAGTCGGCGCGCAGGTTGACGGCGAGCGCGCGCACGTAGCTGGAACGGATCAGGGCGGCCACCAGCAGCGCCAGCGCCGCGAGCACGATGCCGCCCAGCGCCAGCGTGCCGGGTTCCATGGTGCCGGCGGACACCAGCAGCAGCAGGCCGGCAGTCGCGGTGGCCGCCGGCTCGGTCATCGCCTCGATGAAGGTACGCAACTGCGGTTTGACGCGCGCGGGCAGGGCGTTGAACAACAGGTTGATGTTGTTGTACTCGATGGCGACGAACAGCGATTGGTAGGCGTAAAAGGCCACCAGCGCCGCCGCCATTCCGCCCTCGACGAAGAACAGCACGAAGCAGCCGAGGTAGGCGAGCGGCACCAGCAGCGCCGTGCTGCCGACGCCGAGCTGGCCGACCACCCGGTTGAACAGGAACAGGTTGATCACCAGCGTTGCCGCGCCGGCAATCGCGTACAGGCCGCCCAGCAGCGCGGCGAGCTGGTCGGCGTCGCGCTCGGCCGCGAAGACGCCCATCGCCAGATACTCGAGGGTGGCCGTGGCCGCCACCATCAGGAAGCTCGCAAGCGTCAGCCACAGGGCGAAGCGCGACTGGGCGAAGGTGCGGACGATGAAGCCCAGCAGCCCCGCCAGCGATTGCGGCCCTGCCTGGTCGGTGTCGTCGCGCGCGATCGGTGGGAAGCGGCGCAGCACCAGCATGAACACCGGGAAGGTCAGGATCGCGATCACCGCCCAGACCAGGAAGAGCTTGGCGGCCGGTACCAGGCCGGTCAGCGCCGTGACCAGGCCGCCGCCGAGCATCGCGCCGGCCGAGCCACCCGCCGAGATCACGCCGTACAGGCGCTTGCCATCGAGGATCGAAAAGTAGTCGTCAGTGAAGTTCCAGAACAGCGTGTACAGCGCAATGAACCACAGGCCGACGTAGAACTTCAGCGCGAACAGGAACCAGCGAGCCTCGCCGTGGCTGTCGGCGGCGAAGCCGATCAGGAGGCCGCCGCCGATCAGGATCGCCAGGCTCAGCTTGAACAGGTTGGCGGTACCCAGGCGCGCCGTGAGCCACGCGTAGAGCGGCGCATAGACCAGCATCACCACCGGCATGAAGACGAAGACCAGCGGCAATTGCTCGATGCCGAGGCGCGACAGGAAGAGTGAATCGGCAGCCACCATGCCGATGGCGACACCGGCCTGCAGCAGTCCGGCCAGCACGGCAAAGCCGGCGACCTTGTTGCCCTCCTCGGGCAGGACCTGGAACAGCCGCGCCAGCCGCGCGCTCACGGCTTGCCCTCGCTGACGGGCCGCAGCGCCAGCAGCACATGGCTGGTGTGGCGGTGCACCTCGGGGCGAAAGCCGGGGTGGGGCGCCTCGATCCAGCTGTGGTGCTCGGAACGCAGGATCACCAGGCCGGCACCGACCAGCATCGCCTCGGCGCGCTCGGGCTCGACGAAACGGTAGAAATAGCGTTGCTGGTAGAGGAAGCCATCGCTGGCCACGGCCTCCATTGCGGTACCTGCGACACCGTCGTCATAGCCGGGGATGTTGCACAGCAGGACCCCGCCGGGCTTGAGGATGCGTTGCATCTCGGCCAGCGCCGCGTCCACGTTGGGCAAGGTCTCCGCGGTGTCGAGCAGTGTGATCACGTCGAAAGAGGCATCCGGATAGCCGGTGGCGGCGAGATCGCCGCAGCGGGGAATGATGCGGCAGCGCAGTGTCTCGGGGATCTTGTCGAGTGCGTGGTGCGAGGCGTCGAAGGCGTGGACTTCGTCTGCGCCGAGCGCGAGCAGCGCCGGCAGGTTGCGACCCTCGCCGCAGCCGGCATCGAGCACGCGCGTGGGCGCCTTGATGCGGGCTTTCAGGTCGTCGGCGAAGGCGCCCAGGAAGGGCATCGGCTCGTCGCCCCAGACGCGCTCGCCTGTCGAAGCGTAGAGCGCATCCCAGGCCTGCTTGTTGGCGGCATCGAGCGCGTCGGCGGACGTGGGTATCGCTGCCGGGATCAGGTGTTCGGCGGCCGGCTCGCGCAGGCAGTGGCGGCTGGCCATCGAGGCCCCGTAGGCGCCGCCGTTGAGCAGGCACAGGATGTCGCCTTCGGCGACCGGCGGCAGCAATGTCTCCGCGGCCCACAGGTCGAGCGCTTCGTTGAGATTGCCGCAGACCGCCACCTTGCGCATGGGGCCTGCACGCAATCTGGCCGGAACCGGCTCCATCGGCAGGTCGTAGAAGGCCGGCTCCGGATGGACATTGAAGCCGGCATCGATGCCCACCCAGGTCACGCCGCCCTTGTCCTCGACCTGGGTGACCTCGGCCAGCAGCACGCCGGCGTCCTTGACGATGTGATCGCCCGGCTCGATCTCGAGCAAGAGATCGCGCCCGCCCAGGCGTTCGCGCACCAGCGCTGCCCAGTCGGCTAGCTCGAGCGCCTGGTCGCCGGCGCGCAGCGGCACGCCCAGCCCGCCGCCGAGGTTGATCCGGCGGATGCCCGGCGCGCGCTCGAGGAACAGCAGCAGTCGATCGAGCACCCGCCCGTATTCGGCCAGTTGCGGAGCCAGGAAGCCCGAACCGGCGTGGCAATGCAGGCCGTCGACGACGAGTCCCAGTCGACCCGCCCGTTCCAGCGCCTCCTCGAAGCGGTCGAGGTAGATGCCGAACTTGGTCGGACGCTGGCCGGCGTAGCGCACCAGAGGGTTGTCGCCGTAGCCGACGCCGATCGCCGGATTGACCCGCAGGCCAATGCTCCGGACCGGCGTCGCCGCCGCGAGACGCTCGATGGCCGACAGCGAATCGGCATTGACGCGCAGCTCGGGCCAGCCGGCGAGCGCCGCGTGGTCCGCACGCGACAGGCATCCGGCTGTGAAGGACAGCGCATCCAGTGTGTAGCCGCAGCCCAGGGCGTGGCGTACTTCCCCGGGGGAGCAGACGTCGAGGCCAACGCCCAGCGAGCGCAGGTGCGCGAGGAGCGGCGGATGGCGGTTGGCCTTCAGCGCATAAAGCAGCCGCGAGCGCAGCCCGGTGGCGCCGAGCGCACCTTGCAGGCGAGCCACATTGGCCGACACCCGGGCCGCCGAATAGACGAAGACCGGTGTGCCGAGCCGCGCCGCCATCGCGGCCAGCGGCTGTCCGCCCAGGCACAGCTCGCCATCGGCATCCCGGCACAGGTCGGGACGGACCCACCAGTCGATTGGAGCGGCTTGCGTCGGCGCAGTGCGGTCGTCGTGGACAGGCATCGTCGAATCAGAGGGTCCGTTCGGGCTGCGGGCCAGGGCCTCGAGGCCCCCGCATGGTCTGCGCCCGGGAGGCCCGAGCATAGGTAATTGGATCCGGCGGTGCACCCATGGTGTAGCACCCGGGTTCAACGGATTGCGACGGGCGCGGGGGACGGCGTTCCGAAGAGTGGTCAGTGGCAGAAGCGTCGGCATGAATGCCGACCCACGGGCTTGCGCTGCTGTGGTGGGTCCGGATTCATCCGGACGCTCTGGGCACTGCGCACCCAAAGCGTCGGCATGCATCCCGAGTCCCGAGTCCCGCACCCCTACCGCCCAGCCTCGCTCCCACGCCTTTGCGCATCGCGGTGCAACAGCCAGCCGACGAGGGTGATCGCCAGCGTCACGAAGACGATCACCAGCGTCGCCAGCGCGTTCACCTCGGGCGTGAGGCCCAGGCGCACCTTGGAGTAGACCTCGATCGGCAAGGTGGTCGAGCTGGGCCCGGAGACGAAGCTGGCGATCACCAGGTCGTCCAGCGACAGCGTGAAGGCGAGCAGCCAGCCGGCGAGCAGGGCCGGGGCGATGATCGGTAGCGTGATCAGGAAAAACACCTTCCAGGGCCGCGCGCCCAGGTCCATCGCGGCTTCCTCGAGGCTTTCGTCCATCTGCATCAATCTGGACTGCACGATGATGGTCACGTAACTCGTGCACAGCGTGATGTGGGCGAGCGTGATCGTGGTCAGGCCGCGGCCGCCGGGCCAGCCGAAGATCTGTTCGAGCGAGACGAACAGCAGCAAGGCGGACAGGCCGAGCATGACCTCGGGCATCACCAGTGGCGCGCTGGTCAGCAGGGACAGCAGGGTGCGTCCCCGGAAGCGGCCCAGTCGCGCCAGCGACAGCCCCGCCAGCGTGCCGAGCACCACCGAGAAAGTCGCCGCCAGTGTGGCCACCAGCAGGCTCTTCTGCGCCGCGTCCAGCAAGGATTCGTTGCGGAACAGTTCCCCGTACCAGCGTGTGGAGAAACCGCCCCAGACGGTGACCAGCCGCGAGGTGTTGAAGGAGTACACCACCAGCGACAGGATCGGCAGGTACAGGAAGGCGTAGCCGAAGGCCATCGCGCTGTACAGGAACCAGGGCCGGCGCCAGTTCACGGCGTGCGCCTCGTGCCCTGGCCGGGATCCGCGCTCCGCGTCTGCACGTACTCGAAGACCAGCGTGGGCAGCACGATCAGCAGCAGCAACGCGACCGCGATCGCGCTCGCCAGCGGCCAGTCGGTGTTGGTGAAGAACTCCGTCCACAGCACGCGCCCGATCATCAGCGTGTCGGGCCCGCCCAGCAGTTCGGGAATCACGAACTCGCCGACCGCCGGGATGAAGACCAGCAGCGAGCCGGCAATCACGCCGGGCAGCGACAGTGGCAGCGTCACCTTCAGGAAGCCCTTCCATGGCCGGCAGCCGAGGTCGGCGGCGGCCTCGAGCAGTTGCGGGTCGAGGCGCACCAGGTTCGCCACCAGCGGCAGCACCATGAAGGGCAGGTAGGTGTAGACGATGCCGATGTAGACGGCAATGTCGGTGTGCAGGATCTCGAGCGGGGTGTCGATCAGGCCGATGCCGATCAGCACGTTGTTGAGCAGGCCATTGCCCTTGAGGATGCCGATCCACGCATAGGTGCGCAGCAGCGAGCTGGTCCAGAAGGGCAGCACGACCAGCAGCAGGAGCGGCAGGCGCCAGCGTGGCGCTGCGCGGGCGATGCCGTAGGCGATCGGGTAGCCGAGCAGCAGCGCCAGCACCGTCGAGATCGCTGCTGTCTCCAGCGAGTTGACGTAGGCATAGCAGTACAGCGAGGTCGCCGGATCACTGCAGTCGGCCAGCAGCGTGGCGTAGCTGGCGAAATTGAGCTTGAGGTCGAGCATGAACTCGCCCGACCAGGACAGCAGCGCGGTGAACGGAGGCTGGCCGTATCGTGCCTCGGCGAGGCTGATCTTCAGCAGGATCAACAGAGGCAGCAGGAAGAACACCGTGAGCCAG
>JANJUH010000003.1 GCA_024710675.1 Lysobacterales bacterium | reverse complement strand
GGCGATGATGACCGACCAGGCCTTCCGCACCCGTGATGCGGCGAGGGCGGTCGAGCACCTGACCCACATCCTCGATGTGCAGGGCATCCCGCGCTTTTTCGGTGCGCTCGATCGCACGCTGATGAAGGGCTTCCAGTCCTTCGGTGGCTACCTGCCCGGCGTGGCGCTGCCACTGGTCCGGGATCACATGCAGAAGGAGACGGCGAACGTCATCCTGCCGGGCGAGCCCGAGTTGCTGGTGCGGCACCTTGCCGAGCGCCGTGCCGAAGGCGTGCGGATGAACGTCAACTTCCTCGGCGAGGCGATCCTCAGCGAGCCCGAGGCCGAGCGGCGCTTGCAGCAGGTGTTGCACGGATTGCAGTGGGACGAGGTCGAGGTGGTCTCGATCAAGATCTCGACGATCTACTCGCAGATCTCACCATTGGCGCGCGAGCACACCATCGCGGTGCTCTGCGACCGGCTCGAGCGCTTGTACCGGACGGCGGAACGGACGCGCTTCACCCGTCCCGACGGCAGCATCGTTTCCAAGTTCGTCTACCTCGACATGGAGGAATACCGCGACAAGGACCTGACGGCGGCGGCCTTCATGCGCACCCTGGACCGGCCAGGACTGGAGCAGGTCCGTGCCGGCATCGCGCTGCAGAGCTACATCCCCGATTCGCACGCGACGCTGCTCGCGATCCAGGACTGGGCGCGGCGCCGCGTCGCGGCGGGCGGGGGCCGCATCACGATCCGCCTGGTCAAGGGCGCCAACATGGAGGCCGAACGCGCCGAGTCCTCGGTGCGCGGATGGCCGCAGGCGCCGTACCGCAGCAAGCTCGAGACCGACGCCAACTACAAGCGGATGCTGCATGCGCTGCTGGAGCCCGGGAACCTCGCGGCGATGGATGTCGGCGTCGCCTCGCACAACCTCTTCGACCTCGCCTACGGGCTGGTGCTGGCGCACGAGTGCGCTGCCCTCGACCGCGTGCAGTTCGAGATGCTCGAAGGTATGGCCAACGCGCAGCGGCGCGCGCTGTTCGAACTGAGCCGCAATGTGTTGCTGTATGCGCCGGCCTGTCGCCGCGAAAACTTCATCAACGCGATCGGCTACCTGATCCGCCGTCTCGACGAGAACACCGGGCCCGAGAACTTCCTGCGCCACGCCTTCAGGATCGAGGTCGACAGCCCCGAGTGGCGCCAGCTCGAGCAGGGCTTCCTGGCCGCCTTCGACGCGATCCCGACGACCGCCAGCGCAGCGCGCCGCAACCAGGATCGCAACCGGCCGCCGGAAGTGCCCGCGGCGATCGCCGGAGGCTGGCAGCAGCTGGTCAGCGAACCCGACACCGATTTCGCGCTGCCGCAGAACGGCGCGTGGGCCGAGGCGATCATCGCGCGCTGGCTGCCGCGCTGTGGCGAGCACGCGGCCGAGGTGCCGCTCGTCGTTGCCGGCGACGAGATCCGGGACGGACGCACCATCCGCGAGTGCCTCGATCCTTCCCGACCCGGCGTCGTCGTCGGCCGCTACCGGCAGGCCAGCGATGCCGACATCGATCGCGCCGTTGACTGTGCGCGCGCCGATCCCGCGGGTTGGCGTACGCGGCCGCCCCAGGTGCGCTTCGAGATCCTCGGCCACGTCGCCCAGCAACTGCGCATCGCCCGCAGCGAACTGATGGGCGCCGCGCTCGCCGATGGCGGCAAGACGCTGCCCGAGTCCGATCCCGAGGTCTCCGAGGCGATCGACTTCTGCGAGTTCTACCGCGATTCGGCGCGCTGGTGGCAATCGCTGCCGACATTGGGCGCGCGCCCGAAGGGCGTCGTCGTGGTGGTGCCGCCGTGGAACTTCCCGATCGCGATTCCCTGCGGCGGCATCGCGGCAGCCCTGGCGGCCGGCAACACGGTGATCCTGAAGCCCGCCTCCGATACGGTGCTGGTGGCCTGGGAACTGTGCCAGTGCTTCTGGCGCGCCGGTGTGTCGCGACAGGTGCTGCAGTTCCTGCCCTGTTCGGGTGGCCAGCAGGGTCGCAAGCTCGTCAGCCACCCCGGCGTCGATGCGGTGATCCTGACCAGCGGCACCGACACGGCGCTCGCGATGCTCGCCGAACGGCCGCGCCTCGATCTCTACGCCGAGACCGGCGGCAAGGATGCGACCATCGTCACGGCGCTGTCCGACCGGGACCTGGCGATCAAGCATGTACTGCAATCGGCCTTCGGCCACGCCGGGCAGAAGTGCTCGGCGACTTCCTTGCTGCTGCTGCAGGCCGAGGTCTACGACGACCCGGGCTTCCGCCGAGCGCTGTGCGAGGCCGCGCAGAGCCTGGCGGTGGGCCCGGCCTGGGACCTGGCGACGAAGATGGGTCCGCTGATCCGCCCGCCCTCGGGTGATCTCGAGACCGCGCTCGAGGTGCTCGAGCCCGGCGAGGAGTGGGCATTGATGCCGCAACCGGCCCCGGGCAACCGCGGGCTGTGGACGCCCGGCATCAAGTACGGCGTGCAGCCCGGCAGCTACAGCCACATGACGGAGTTCTTCGGGCCGGTGCTCGGCGTGATGCGCTTCACGACGCTGGGCGAGGCGATCGAACTCGTCAACCAGACCGGCTACGGGCTCACCAGCGGCCTCGAGAGCCTGGACGAGCGCGAGTGGGAAGAGTGGAAGCGTGGCATTCGTGCCGGCAACCTCTACATCAACCGTCCGACCACCGGCGCGATCGTGCTGCGCCAGCCCTTCGGTGGCATGGGCAAGTCCGGCTTCGGGCCGGGCATGAAGGCCGGCGGGCCGAACTATGTCGCGCAGTTGATGGACTTCGAGGACACCGGGGTGGCGGGCGAGGGCGAGGTCAGGCTGGCGCCTACGCTGGCCACGCTGGAGGCAGTCCTGGCGGTGGATCCGCAAGCGGACGACGCGCGCATCAAGGCGGCGATCCGCAGTTACCAGTGCGCTTGGGACGCGGAATTCGCGCACGAGCACGACCACTTCCGCCTGGTCGGCCAGGACAATGTGCGCCGCTACCTGCCGGCCGGCCGCGTTTGTGTCCGCGTGCATCCGGAGGATTCCGCCTTCGAGATCGCCGCGCGCGCCTGCGCGGCGCACGCCGCCGGCTGCCGCGTCGTCGTCAGCACGCCGCCCGGCCTCGAGTCACCGGCGGTGCGCAGGCTCGATATGCTGACCGAATCGTGGGCGGCGGCGATCGAGTTCGTCGAGGAAAGTGATGCGGCCTTGGCGCAATCGATCCGCGCCGGGCAACTGGATCGCGTCCGCTACGCCGCGCCGGAGCGGGTCGCGGACGAAGTGCAGGCAGCGGGTAATGCGGCGAATGGCTGCATCGTCAGTCGCCGGGTGTCGGGCGAGGGTCGGCTCGAACTGCTCTGGTACCTGCGTGAGCAGAGCCTCAGCACCGACTATCACCGCTACGGCAACCTCGGGGTTCGGGCCGGTGAGGAGCGTGCGCCGGTCGCCTGAGCGGGCGTGCGACCGCTGCCCGGGCCTGCCTGGGCCGGCTGAGCTCAATCGCTGCGCAGGGCCTCCATCGGGTCGACCGATGCGGCACGCAGGGCGGGGCCAAGGCTCGCCAGCAACGCGGCCATCGCGAGGGCGACGGGCACGCCCAGATGAATCGTCCAGTCACCCGAACCGTGCGGCATCACCTCGGCCAGGGGGCCGAGCAGGGTCTGCCCCAGGCCGGCGCCCGCGGCGATGCCGATGAGCACCGCGGGCTGGTAGCGACGCATCATCAGTCCCAGGATCCCGCGCGGGCGGGCACCGAGCGCGACCCGCAAGCCGAGCTCGCGCACGCTGTGACGGGTGTGCTGGGCAAGCACACCGTAGACCCCGAGCGCGGACAGGAACACCGCGACGAGCGCAAAGATTCCGGCCATCGTGGCGACCAGGCGCATCCCGGCGGTGCGCCGGTGGCTGCGCTCGTCGAGACTCAGGATCGTGTGCATCGGCTGGTCGGGGTCGATCTCGGCGACGGCGCGGCGAACCGGGTCGACCAGCGCTGCCGGGTCGCCCTCGGTGCGCACCAGCAGTTCCAGCCAGCCCCAGCCGATCTGGTCCTGCAGCAGGTAGAAGCCGGCGCCGGGTCCGGGGTTGCCCACGCCTTCGAGCTTGAGATCCGGAACCACCCCGACCACCGTCGCCCACGGATCGTCCGGATTGAGACGGACACGCCGACCGATCGGATCCTGGCCTGGCCAGTGACGCGCCGCGAGGCTGGCATTGACGACGGCCACCGGCGTGCTGTCGGCGCGGTCGCCCGGACCGAAGACACGACCACGCAAGGCGCCTTCATCGACGACCTGGAAGTAGTCGCGGGTGACGACTTCGAGGTAGGCGCTGGGCCGATCGCGCTCGCGGGGATAAACCTCGCCCTCGATCTCGAAGGGGTGATGGACGCCGGCGTCGACGAGGTCACGGCTACTGGCCGCCGCCGCCAGCACGCCCGGGGTCTGGCTGATCCGCCCCAGGAGCTACTCATAGAACCGGGTGCGGGCGGCCATGTCGGCATACGCGGGTCCCTGCAGCTCGATGCGTCCGACCAGCAAGGAGTCGGGGTCCCAGGCCTGGGTGGTGCGCGCACTGATGATGGTGTTCCAGGCCAGCAGCGCGGCGATCAACAGCGTGGCGCAGGCAAAGGCGAGTTGGCCGGCGATGAACCAGCGTCCGCTACGGCCCCCGCCGCCAAGCTGGCCGCGGCCACCGGTGCGGAGCAGCGCGTTGGGGTCTTGTCGGAGGACCATTGCAAGGGGGATCGCAGCGGCAGCCAGTGCGGCCAGCAGGGTGGCCAGTCCGGCCACCGCGACCACGGACAGGTCCATGTCGAAATGGACCCATCCGGACATCTCGAGGGTGCGGCGGCTGATGTCGTCGAGCAATCCGATGCCTGACCAGGCCACCAGCACGCCAACCAGCAAGCCGGCCAGCCCGAGGACGAGCGTGTCGGTGAGGAGCAGGTGCGCGAGCTGCATCCGTCCGGCGCCGAGCGCGCCGCGCAAGGCGAACTCGCCGCTGCGGGCGGCCGCCTGCACGGCCTGCAGGTTGCCAACGTTGATGCACGCCAGCAGCAGCACGAAGGCTGTCATCGCCAGCAGGCTGTATAGAACCGGAGCGGTACCGCCGCCGGCGTAGGCCAGCGGGAAGGACTGCACCCGCACCGGGCGATGGGCGTCTGCGGGCAAGCCGAGTGCCGTCCGGCGGGCCTGCAGCAGGCCCTCCAGTTCGGCCGCGGCAGCATCGGGTTCGATCTGCGGCCGAATGCGAGCAACGATCCCGACGCCGGGCATCTCGGTACCGCTGGCCTCGCGCGGCAGGCGCAGGTTCACCCACACCTGCTCGCGATGCGGGAAGCGGAAATCTGCGGGCAGCACACCCACGATCTGGGCCGTCTCGCCGTTCAGGCGAACGGTCCGGCCCAGAACGTCGGGATCGGCACCGAAAAGGTCCTGCCAGAGCCGCCAGGCGATCATCGCGCGCAGGCCCTGGCCTTCGCCTTCGTCCGTGCTGTCGAGCAGCCGCCCGAGGGCCGGTTGCACGCCCAGCAGGGAGAAGAACTCGCCGCTGACCGCGCTCCCCCAAAGTCGCAGGGGCAGTCCATCGCCGCCGACGAGGTTGTAGGTCTCCGAGCGGAAGGCGGCCAGCTCCTCGAAGGATTGCTGGCGCTCGCGCAACAGCAAGAATTCATCATGGCCGAGGACGCGCCACCAGCCGGGCCGGGTGGCGCTGTCATCGCGGGCCACGTGCATGATCTGTTCGCCCTCGGGAAAGGGCAGTGTGCGCAGCAGGACACCGTGGACGAGCGCATATTGCGTCGTGACCAGGGCGATGCCCAAGCCCAGCGTCAGGATGACCGTCAGCGCATGGGCTGGGCGGAGCCAGAGGCGTCGGAGAGCAGATCGGAACATCGGGGTTCAGGCACTCGGCTGGGAGATCCACGGGCGGCAAAGCAAGTCGCGTGCCTGGTCGAGTCGCAGCCAATTCCCGGGTCTTGCTGTCCAGGCGCGGGCCGACGCGGACGCTTGCCGTCCGGATCCGGACGCCCGCATCACCAGTCGATCGCGGCGGCGGCGTGCGCGTCGGCTTGCCGATTCGCCGTCGCCGAGGATCAGGTGGTCGATCAGCGGGAAAGCTCAGCCAGCGCCTGTTCGCGAGCCGGGCTCGGCGGCAGGGCGGCGATCGCCGCCTTGAGTTCGCCGAGGGAAGATTCGAGATCGGCTGAGGCACCGAAACGCTGGGCCAGCTCGTGCATGAGCCGCAAATGCCCGAGCGGATCGGGGCTCGCGAACTCGTCGGGCACCAGCCAGTTCGGGTTTGCTCGGATTTCCGCGGCGCTTGTGCGGATGGATCCTGCCACCGCACTGGCCCAGGTCGGCTTCAGGCGGGCGCCACCAAGTTGGCGCAGCAGGACCAGGGCGCCGTGCCGGTAGCGCGGGTGGGCCGTCGTCAAGGTTTGCTGGAGGTCGGTGTCGAAGTCCGGGACCTGCAGGGCGCGGGCGCTGATGTATTCGCGTTCTTCGGCGGCCGTGACCTCGGGCAGGCCGGCGACGTAGACCCACAGTGGCGTGTTGGGACTGTGCTTCGAGTAGTCCTCGCGGAGGCGCTCGACGGGGCTCAGCGCCGCACGGCGGGCGCTTTCGCTGCGCTGACGCTCAGCCTCGGCGTGCGCGTGTTCCCGTGCAGCCCCCGAATCGACGTGCGCGATCCAGCCGCCCCAGATGGCCAGTGCGAGCCCACCGAGCGCGGCCAGGAGCAGCGGCCAGGTGAGGGCAGGGCTCGGAACCAGCGTGACTTGCGCCGCTTCGCGCCAGGCCAGGCGCCAGATCAGTACACCAGCCAGCAAGGGCGCGACACCGCCGAGGACGATACCCGCCGGCGCGATCCAGGCGCCGCGCCGCGAGGCCCAGGTGAGGAAGATGCCGAAGGCGGCGGCGCCGATTCCGGCGGCGACCGCCGTCGCGATCCAGCCGGCATGCGGTCCGAGCCAGCTCAATCGACCGGCGGCGGCCAGGGTCCAGGTCGCCACCAGCAGGAGGAAGGCGGCGATTCCGGATCCGACGAGCGGCACCACCAGGCCCATCGCGTCCGCCCCCTGGGGCGGCTTCGAGGTGAAGGCGCCCGTGATCAGAAAAGTCAGCCCGAACAGCAGGGTGGCGGCGAGGCCGGCACCGGAGGCGACCAGCGACCAGAAGGTGGACATGAAGCGCTCCGTCGGTTGTTGATCGGTGGAACGAAAGG
>JANJUH010000402.1 GCA_024710675.1 Lysobacterales bacterium | reverse complement strand
AAGCTGGGGATGCCGAACTGCAGCAGGCCGCCGACCGCTTCGTAGCGGTCGAACACCACCGCGTCGATGCCGGCGCGCGCCAGCCGGTCGGCGCAGGCGAGGCCGGCGGGGCCGGCGCCGACCACGGCGACGCGGCGGCCGGTGCGTTGCACCTTGTCCAGGCCGGGACGCCAGCCTTCGGCCAGCGCGCGGTCGACGATGTACTTCTCCACCGCGCCGATGGTCACCGCGCCGAAGCCATCGTTGAGCGTGCAGCTGCCTTCGCACAGGCGGTCCTGCGGGCAGACGCGGCCGCAGATCTCGGGCAGCGGGTTGGTCTCGTGCGAGAGCTCGGCGGCCTCGACGATGCGCCCTTCCTGGACCAGCTTCAGCCAGTTCGGGATGTAGTTGTGGACCGGGCACTTCCACTCGCAGTAGGGGTTGCCGCAATCGAGGCAGCGCGCCGATTGCGAGGCGGCTTCCTCTGCCGGATAGCTGCCGTAGATCTCGCTCCAGCCCTCCACGCGAACCACCACCGGCAGTTCCTTCGGCATCTGCCGGGGGGCCTTGAGGAAGTGAAAGGGATCGGCCATCAGGCGGCCCTCCTCAGGGTGTCGGACAGGCTTTCGAGGCTGGCCGCCTTGGGCTTGACCAGCCAGAAGCGCGGCAGGATGTCGCGGAACTCCTCGAGGATCTCGCGCGCCCAGACGCTCTGGGTCTCGCGACCGTGGCGCTTCAGGAGTTCGCGCAGGTGGGCGAGGTGGTTTTCCATGCCCTCGGTCGAAATGCGCAAGAGGTCGATCAGCTCCGGGTTGTAGCGGTCGACGAAGTCGCGCTCCAGATCAAGCACGTAGGCAAATCCGCCGGTGAAGCCGGCACCGAAATTGAGCCCGGTGCGACCCAGCACCAGCACGCAGCCGCCGGTCATGTACTCGCAGCAGTGATCGCCGGTGCCCTCCACCACCGCCAATGCGCCGGAATTGCGCACCGCGAAGCGTTCGCCGGCGCGCCCGGAGACAAAGAGCTCGCCGCCGGTGGCGCCATACAGGCAGGTGTTGCCGACGATCACCGCGTCCTTCGCCGCAAAACCGGCGTCGGCGGGCGGTCGGATCACGATGCGACCGCCGGCCATGCCCTTGCCGACGTAATCATTCGCCTCGCCTTCGAGGCGCATCACCAGACCTCCGGCGTTCCAGGCTCCGAAGCTCTGCCCGGCCGAACCTTTCAGGTGCAGCGTGAGCGGCGCATCGTCCATGCCGAGGTTGCCGTGGCGACGCGCGATCTCACCGGAAATCCGGGCGCCGATGCTGCGGTCGCGGTTGCTGATGGTGAAGGCGAAATCGCCACCTGACTTCGCAACGATGGCAGGCCGCACCTCCTCGAGCATTTGCGCTGCAAGCAGCCCCTTGTCGTAGGGATCGTTCTTCGGCGCGACGCAGCAGTTCGGCGCATCGCTGGCCATGCCGTCCTGGCTGAGGAGCGGCGACAGGTCGATGCGCCGCTGCTTGGCGTGGGCGCCCGGCTGCGCCTTCAGGTACTCGGTGCGGCCGATCATCTCGTCGAGCGAGCGCAAGCCGAGCGCGGCCAGTCCTTCGCGGACTTCCTCGGCGACGAAGCGGAAGAAGTGCTCGACCATCTCGGGCAGGCCGACGAAGTGCAGCTTGCGCAGTGTCGGGTGCTGGGTGGCGACGCCGGTGGCGCAGTTGTTGAGGTGGCTGATGCGCAGGTACTTGCAGCCCAGCGCCACCATCGGCGCGGTACCGAAGCCGAAGCTCTCGGCGCCGAGCGCGGCGGCCTTCAGCACATCGAGCCCGGTCTTCAGGCCGCCATCGGTCTGCAGGCGCGCGCGATCGCGCAGGCCGTTGCGCTTGAGCGTCTGGTGCGCCTCCGACAGGCCGAGTTCCCACGGCGTGCCGGCGTACTTGATCGAGCTGACCGGGCTGGCGCCGGTGCCGCCATCGTGTCCCGAGATCGTGATCAGGTCGGCGTAGGCCTTGACCACGCCCGCAGCGATCGTGCCCACACCGGCATGCGAGACCAGCTTCACCGAGACCAGCGCGGCGGGGTTGATCTCTTTCAGGTCGTAGATCAGCTGGGCGAGGTCCTCGATCGAATAGATGTCGTGGTGCGGCGGCGGCGAGATCAGGCCGATCCCCGGACGCGCATAGCGCAGCCGCGCGATCGTCTCGTCGACCTTGTGGCCGGGCAACTGCCCGCCCTCGCCCGGCTTGGCGCCCTGCGCGACCTTGATCTGCAGCACCTCGGCATTGATCAGGTACTCCGGCGTGACGCCGAAGCGCCCCGAGGCCACCTGCTTGATCTTGCTCATCCGCTCGCTGCCGTAGCGCGCCGGATCCTCGCCACCCTCGCCCGAATTCGAGCGCGCGCCCAGCCGGTTCATCGCGATCGCCAGCGCCTCGTGGGCTTCCGGCGACAGCGCGCCCAGCGACATGCCGGCCGAGTCGAAGCGCTGCACGATGGCAGCGACCGACTCGACCTCCTCCAGCGGGATCGGGGCGCGCCCGGTGTCGAGCTCGAGCAGATCCCGCAGCGCCGAGGGCGGTCGGGTGTTCACCACATCGGCGTACTCGCGATAGAGCGCGTAGTCCCCGCTGCGCACCGCGGCCTGCAGGCGCGCGATGACCTCGGGGTTGTACATGTGGTACTCGCCACCCTGCACGAACTTCAGCAGCCCGCCCTGCTCGACATCGGCGACCGGGCTGAAGGCACGGGCCACCAGCTCGCGCTGCTCGGCCTCGAGTTCGGCGAAGCCGGCGCCCTCGATGCGGCTCGGCGTCCCGGCGAAGCAGCGCTCGACGACCTCGCTGGCCATGCCGACGATCTCGAAGAGCTGCGCGCCGCGGTAGCTGTCGATGCAGGAGATGCCCATCTTCGACAGGATCTTCAGCAGCCCCTTCTTGATGCCGCGCCGGTAACTCCGGCCCAGCTCCAAAGGCTCGCCGATCTTCGGCTTGATCCGGCCCGAGCGCAGCAGCGCCAGCAGCGACTGGTAGGCGAGGTAGGGCTGCACCGCGGTTGCGCCGAAGCCGATCAGGCAGGCGAAGTGGTGCGGATCGCGGGCGGTCGCGGTCTCGACCAGGATGTTGCAGGCCGCGCGCAGGCCGACGCGGGTCAGGTGCTGGTGCACCGCGCCCACCGCCAGCAGGGCATGGGCCGGCACCTTGCCGGGGCCAGTGTGGCGATCGGTCAGGAAGACCAGCAATGTCCCCGCGCGCACCGCCTCCTCGGCCTGGCGGCAGAAACCGTCGAGCGCCTCGACCAGCGTGGATTCGGCCGGGTAGTTGAGATCGATCTCGACGTGGCCGCCGAAATCCGACATCGCCAGGATCTGACGCATCTTGCGCTGCGACAGGATCGGCGAGTTCAGCACGATCTGGCGCGCGTAGTGCGGCGCCGCCTCGAAGACGTTCGCCTCGCGTCCGAGCTGCGTCATCAGCGACATCACGCGCTGCTCGCGCAAGCTGTCGATGGGCGGGTTGGTGACCTGGGCAAAGGCCTGGCGGCAGTAGTCGTAAGGCGAGCGGGCCCGCTCGCTCATCACCGCGACCGGTGTGTCGTCGCCCATCGAACCGGTGGCCTCGGATTCGCCCTCGGCGAGCGCCTTCAGCACCGTGTCGCGCTCCTCGCGCGTCAGGCCGAAGAGCTTCTGGTGCAGGGCGAGCGTCGGCGAGTCCCAGGGCTCGATCGCAAGATTGGGATCGATCAACGAAGAGGAGAGATAGCGCACGCCACTCTTCATCCAGCGCTTGAAGGGCGCGCGCGCCTTGTTGATGGCGTCGATGTCGGCACTCTTCAGGAACTCCCCGCGCAACAGGTCGACGGCAACCATCTGCCCCGGTCCGAGCCGGCCCTTTTCGACCACTTCGGAGGCCGGCACATCGAACACGCCAGCCTCGGAGGCGATCACGACGTGGCGGTCGCGGGTGACCAGGTAGCGCGCCGGACGCAGGCCGTTGCGGTCCAGCGTGCAGGCGGCATAGCGGCCATCGAGCATCACGATGCCGGCCGGGCCGTCCCAGGGCTCCATGTGCAACTGGTAGTACTCGTAGAAGGCCTTGATGTCGGCATCGAGGTCCTCGCGGTCGCGCCAGGCCGGCGGGATCAGCACGCGCATCGCCTGCAACAGGTCCATGCCGCCGACCAGCAGGCATTCGAGCATGTTGTCGAGGGTCTGCGAGTCCGAACCCGTCATCGACACCACCGGCTGCAGCTCGCGGAAGTCCACCAGCGGCGAGCGGAAGCGCGGGCCGCGCGCGCTCATCCAGTTGCGGTTGCCCTGGATCGAGTTGATCTCGCCGTTGTGCGCGAGCAGGCGGAAGGGCTGCGCCAGCGGCCAGCGCGGCATCGTGTTGGTCGAGAAACGTTGGTGGAAGACCGCGGCGCTGGCCTCGAGGTCGGGGCGTGCGAGGTCGAGGAAGAAGCCCGGCAGGTGCTCCGGCATCATCATGCCCTTGTAGGCCATGACGTGCGGCGACAACGAGACCACGTAAAAGTCGGCGATGTCGGCTAGCGCGATCTCGGCGCGCCGACGGGCCTGGAAGAGCTGGCGTTCTAACGCGCCGAAGTCGAGATCCTCGCCCGCGTTGACGTAGAGCTGGCTGATCGCCGGCATCGTTGCCAGCGCCTGTTCGCCGCAGACCGAGGGATCGATCGGGACCCGGCGCCAACCGGCCAACGCCAGGCCAGCGTTCTTCAGTTCGGCCTCGACGGTCGTGCGGGCGCGGTCGGCGAGCGCGGCGTCGTGGGGCAGGAAGACCAGGCCCGAGGCGAAGGTCTCGCCGAGCACGATCCCCGCCTCGCTGGCCAGCGTGCGCATGAAGGCTTCGGGACGCCGGATCAGCAGGCCGCAGCCATCACCGCTGCGACCGTCGGCAGCCACCGCGCCACGGTGGGTCATGCGCGACAGCGCGTCGAGTGCAGCGCTGACGATGGATCGCGACGGGCGATCGTCGAGCTGGGCGATCAGGCCGAAGCCGCAGCTGTCCTTCTCGAAGGCCGGATCGTACAGCCCCTGCGCCCCACCCCGCTGCCCCATGCCTACCTCCCGTGATCCCGTTCGGCCCGACCCTGATCCGCCCCACAGGGCGTCAGCACGAACCCCGACTTGACCAGAAGTTCACCGAGCAGGTGCTCGATCGGTGTCGGTGGTTTGCGTCCCGGCTGACTAGATCACGGGATGTTGCGGTGCGTCAAACGGGGAGGAGCAGGAGCGGGGCTGGGGGCTGGGGTGTAGGGGCTGGGCTGTGGGTCCGGATTCATCCGGACGCCCTTCCCGTATCCGAGCGAAAGCATCGGGATGAATCCCGACCCACAAAAGCCGCAGCGTTGTCGCCACAGCCCCCAGTCCCCAGCCCCGCCTCTCATCCGCGCCACACCGCAACGGAGTGGCCGTTGATCACGACAACGAAGAGCTCACTCCACCGTCACGCTCTTCGCCAGGTTGCGTGGCTGGTCGACGTCGGTGCCGCGCAGCACGGCGACGTGGTAGGCGAGCATCTGCATCGGCACGGTGTAGAGGATCGGCGCGACGAAGCTGCCGACGCTGGGCACCGCGATCACGTGGGCGCGATCGCCGCCGACGTGGCTCGCGACGGCTTCGTCGGCGAAGACGAACATCTCACCGCCACGCGCCCGGACTTCCTGCAGGTTGCTCTTGAGCTTCTCCAGCAACTCGTCGTTCGGCGCCACGGCAATCACCGGCATCGCCTCGTCGACCAGCGCCAGCGGGCCGTGCTTGAGTTCGCCGGCCGGATAGGCCTCGGCGTGGATGTAGCTGATTTCCTTGAGTTTGAGGGCGCCTTCGAGCGCGATCGGGAAGTGGACACCGCGACCGAGGAAGAGCGCATGCTCCTTGTTGGCGAAGTGCTCGGCCATCGCGCGGATCGGCTCGTCGAGTTCGAGCACGCGACCGATCGCCTGCGGCAGGCGCTCCAATTCGTGTACGGCAGAGCGGTAGCGTTCGGCGTCCATGCCGCGGGCACGGGCGATTTCGAGCGCCAGCATCGCCAGTGCCACGAGCTGGGTCAGGAAGGCCTTGGTCGAGGCCACGCCGATCTCGGGACCGGCGCGGGTCATCAGCACGAGTTCGCTCGCTCGGACCAATGAGCTCTCGGGCACGTTGCAGACTGCGAGACGCGCGAGGTACCCGCGGCTGGAGGCATGCTGCAATGCGGCGAGTGTGTCGGTGGTTTCGCCCGACTGGGAAACCGTGACCAACAAGGTATTGGCGGGAACAGCAGGCTGGCGATAGCGGTATTCGCTGGCGATCTCGGCGGTGCACGGGATCCCGGCCAGTCCCTCGATCCAGTAGCGCGCGACCATGCCGGCGTGGTGGCTGGAGCCGCAGGCGATCAGGTGCACCGCCTCCAGCTTGCCGAGCAACTCGCGGGCACTCGGCCCGAAGATCTCGGTGAGGATGCGCCCCTTGGACAGCCGACCTTCGAGGGTGTCGGCGACGGCCTGCGGCTGCTCGTGGATCTCCTTGGCCATGTAATGCCGGTACTGTCCGCGCTCGACGGCATCGGCGCGCACATGGGCCTCGCGCACCGGCCGGGTCACTTGCGCCCCGGTCGCATCGAAGACCGCAACCGCATCGGGCGTCAGGCGCACCAGGTCGCCGTCCTCGAGGTAGATGAAGTGCCGGGTCTCGGACAGCAAGGCATAGATATCGGAAGCGAGGTATTGGGCATCTTCGCCAATCCCGACGACCAGCGGCGAGCCGCGGCGTGCACCGACGACTTCGGAGGGCGCATCGGTGGAAATCACGGCGATGGCATAAGCCCCGTCGAGCCGCGCAATCGCCGACTGCACAGCCGCCAGCAGCGTGTGTGCTTGTCGCAACTGATGCTCGATCAGGTGCGCGATGACCTCGGTGTCGGTGTCCGACTCGAAGGCATAACCAGCTGCCAGCAGCTCGGCGCGCAAGGACTCGTGGTTTTCGATGATGCCGTTGTGTACCACCGAGATCCGCCCGCGCGAGCTGTGCGGATGCGCATTGCGCTCGCTCGGCACCCCGTGGGTGGCCCAGCGGGTATGGGCGATTCCAGTCGTTGCGGAGAGGGCCGCCTCGGCCTGCAGCGCTTCGAGATCCCTGACCTTGCCCTGGGCACGCAGACGCGCCAGGCCGCTATGTGTTTGCAGCGCCAGCCCGGCGGAATCGTAGCCGCGATACTCGAGTGCTTTCAGCCCGGCGATGAGCTTCGGGACGATATTGCCTTGATGGGCTGCGATGCCGACGATTCCACACACTGTGGCTTGCTCCGGGCGATCCTGATGGGGCCGAAGTCTGTCTGATCTCGGCGGAGCCCGGTAGTTCAAAGCGGAGCACGGATATGGCGATACCGAGCCTGGTTGCGGGCATCGTGACTCACGAAACCTTGATCGCGTGATGGGTGCAAGCGAATAGACTGGGGACATCGGATCTAAGGAGGGGTTGGACATGCGTACCCTGTTGACGGCAAGCATCCTGGTCGCGCTCTCGACGCCCGGCACGAGCGAGGGTGCCGATTTCCCGGTCTCTGTGAGCACCAGTGCCGGGCCCGTGCTGGTCGAGCAGGTACTGACCGGGCTGTCGATCCCCTGGGGCATGGCCTTCCTCCCCGACGGGCGGCTGCTCGTCACCGAACGTCCGGGCAGCTTGCGGCTCGTCGATCTTGGCACTGGAAGCTCGCGGACGCTGGCCGGCGTGCCCAGCGTGGCCGCCGTCAACCAGGGCGGTCTGCTCGATGTGCAGGTGCACCCGGACTTTGCGGGCAATGGCTACGTCTATCTTTGCCATTCGGTCGGCAAGGATCGCCAGATGACGACGCGCCTGGCGCGCTACCGGCTGAAAGGCGAAGCACTGGTCGACGAGACGGTGCTGTTCACCGGCGAACCCTGGCTGGCCACATCCCACCACTTCGGCTGCCGGGTGCATTTCGACGGCAAGGGACACATCTTCTTCACCATCGGCGACCGTGGTGAACGGGATCTCTCGCAGCGACTGGATGCAGACGCGGGCAAGGTTCATCGCATCCGCGAGGATGGCTCGATTCCCGCAGACAACCCCTTTCTGGACAAGGACAATGCCCGTCCATCGATCTGGAGCTACGGCCATCGCAACCCACAGGGCCTGGCTTTCCGCCCGGGCACGCAGCAGTTGTGGGCGACCGAACACGGGCCGCGCGGCGGCGATGAGGTCAACGAGGTCCTCCCCGGACTGAATTACGGCTGGCCCGTCGTCACCTACGGCCGCGAGTACCACGGCCCGAAGATTGGCGAAGGCACCGAGAAGGAAGGGATCGAGCCGCCGCGCTTGCAGTGGACGCCCTCGATCGGCCCCTCCGGCCTGATCTTCTACAGCGGCGATGCCTTCCCGGCGTGGAAGGGGCAGATGTTCGCAGGCGGCATGGCCCTGACGCACCTGAACCGTCTCGAGCTCGCCGCGGATGGTTCCGTGGTCGAAAGGGAGCGGCTGTTCGACGAGCTCGGCTGGCGGGTGCGGGATGTCGAGCAGGGCCCGGAGGGGCATCTGTACCTGCTGGTCGACAATGGCTGGTTGTTGCGGGTGAAGCCGGCGGAGTGAGGGGCAGGCTGGCGGGCGGGGCGCGACGTGTGGCCCATCACGCCCTGGAAATCGCGCCCGAGGGCGCCTACGTCGAAGGCTGCGCGACCCGCCGGCACCCGTAGGAGCGCGCTCTGCGCGCGAAAGACTGCTCCGCTATCCCGCATCGCGCCCAAGGGCGCTCCTGTTTCGGGACGGTAGCCCCTCCGCCACCCCGGGCTGCGGCGGCGCTTGGTGGGAACTCGTTTGACGCGCGACCACGGTTGCCTCGAGGCATGGTCGATCGGTCACTGGGGCGCTCCTACGTCGAGTCGGCGGAACGATCGCAAACACCAGACGCACGAAGGGGGCCTCGCGGCCCCCTTCGTGTTTACGGCGATGCTGCTTTGGATCAGCCGCGCAGGCGGAAGCCGACGACAACCAGACCCAGGGCCAGCATCAGCGCGGCCAGCACGATGCGACCCTGCTCACCCAGCGCCGGAACCGGTACCAACTCGACCGGCACCGGCGGCGGCGCAATGGCCGGCGGGCAACTGAGGTTGTAGGTCGCCGACAGCGTGGGGCAGCCTGGGGCCGAACCGACCGAGGTGCAGGTCAGCGTCGCCGTGCCTGCGGTAGTGGTGCTGGCGTTGTCGCAGGTCGCGTTGACCGTGCCGGTGGTGGTGGTGCTGCTCAGCACCATCGGGCTCGGCGTGGTCGTGACGTTGAAGGTCGCTCCGTTCACGGCCGACAGCGCGCAGTTGACGGTCTGGGTCACGCCCGCCGGGATGCCGGCAAGCGCGATCGAGGACACCTGCACGGCAGCGCCACCATTGTTCAAACCCACATTGCCACCCGCCGGGGTCGCCGTGATGCT
>JANJUH010000386.1 GCA_024710675.1 Lysobacterales bacterium | reverse complement strand
CGCTCGGCGACGGCTCCCTCGCCGATGCCGACATCGAGATCGGCCAGCACCGGATCGCCTTCCCCGGGAGCCAGCGTCGACAGGATCCAGGTGGTCCAGGCGGGCAGGTCCGCCGTCGGCGTGCGTCCGCGCACGCGCAGGCCGCGCAGCGGCAAATCGAAGGCCTGTGCGGGGCCGAGTTGCGCCTCGGCGCGAAAGTCGCGCTCGACGCTGCCGATGTCGGCCAGTACCCGGAAATCGGGCCCCAGCGCCAGCGACACCCGCGGTGGCGACTCGTCACGCCCGATCTCGACCTCCAGCCGCAATGCTCTCGCTTCCGCGTCCGCCTTGGCCAGCGGCGCCGGGAAGCCGATCGTGGTGCCGACCAGGTCGCTGCTGTAGCGCAGGCTGGCCTTGGCCACGCCGGGCAAGGGCGATTTCGGCACCTTCAGCGCAACCTGCCAGTCGGAGCTGCCCTCGAATTGGCGCAGGATCGCGGCCAGCGCCTCGTGCTGGCCGAACAGGGCCTGGGCCGACAATCGCCCGGCGAAGCGCGCCTCGACCTGCTGCGCCGGGTCGGCACAGAAGGTGCCGACGGCCAGGGCAAGTTCCGTCTCGTGTCCGGCCGCCTTCAGCGTGAGGCGATCGGCGCCGAGCCCGCGCTCGGTGAAGTCGATGCGACCGCGCACATCGGTGAAGTCGAGGTCCCACTTGGTGTCGGTGTAGTGCACCCCGTCGAGGCGGGCATGGCCCTCGACGGTGGCCACACCGAGGGTTTTCTTCAAGGGGACGACGAGGTTGACGTCCACCTTGGCCGGGCCCTGCAGGCCCATCCCGAACAGGGTAGGCCCGAGGGTACGCTGCAGCGCCGACTCCTTGAGCAGGCGCAGGTAATCGGCGCTCTCGCCCTCGCCTGCCAAGGCCAGCGCCAGGATCGGTTCCTTGAGCTCGGCGATCCCGCCACCCGAGAGCGTCACCTCGCTGCCGTAGATGCGGCCGCGCGCGCGCTCGAAGCGCAGGCTGTTGTTGACGAAAGCCGCTTCGGCCGCGACGGCCTCGGCGCGCGGCCATTCACGGTGGTAGTCGAGGTTCACGCCGTCGACCGCGAAACGGGCCTCGAAGCGGCCCTCCTGGCCACGGAAAGGCCAATCGGCAAAGGCGCCGGCATAGACCACGTCGCCCGCGAGCACGCGCCCCCCATTGAGGGCCCGATCCAGCCAGGCCACCGTATTCGGTGGCATCTTGTTGAGGATCCAGAAGTCCTTGGCCGCCTCGACCTCCGCCCCCGGCACGTGTGCGCGCAGGTAAAGGCGCGGCGGGCCGCCCTCACCGCCGCTGAGCGCCAGCTCGGCAGTCGTCGCGAAGCCGGGGCCGGCCACATCGATGGTCGGCACCTCGACGCGCCAGCCATCGCTGTCCGCGACCCACAGCGCGCGCCCGGCGATGGCCAGCTCGTCGATCGGGGCGCGCAGCACACCGGGCAGGTCGAAGCGGGCAGCGGGTGCCGAGAATTCGAGCGCGATGGCCTCGTCGTCGGCGTCGATGGCCAGTGCCAGGCCGGCCACGCCCGGGATCCTGGGCGCGAGCGCCAGCCAGCCCGCATCCTCGATGTTGCCGTGGAGCTGCCAATGGCCGTCGCGACGCGCAAAGCTGAGCTCGCGGACCAGGCCCGTGGGCTGCATCGCGTGCAGGCTGGCGCGGACATTCTCCGGCAAGGATCCGGCAAGCTGCGCAACGGCCGCCGCCCAAGGCAGCGGCAGGCCCTCGGCACGTCCGTCGATCATCGGCTCGGCTCCGTCCCGCCAGCGCAGGCTCAGGGAGGCGGGTTCGGCGGCACCGGCAGCCAGCGCCAGATCGAGGCGGTGGACATCAGGCGCACCGTCGAAGGCCAGCGCAAGGCGCCCTCCGTCGAGATGCAGCAAGGGCTCCACCACGCCACCATCGTTCCAGCCAAAGCCAGGCGCGGCCAGCACGAGGCCCGCAGCGCTGATCTCGCCCTCGATCGCCGCGATGCGCCCGGCCTCGATCTCGCCCCACAAACGCCCATCGAGCTCACCAGCGCGTGCGCCGATACCCAAGGGGGCCAGCCACTCTGCCGCGCTCGCCACCGGGAAGTCCTGCGCTGCGATGTGGAACTCGCCAGCGGCCAGCGTCGTCAGCGCGGTGCCGCGGGTGTGCAGCACCGCTTTCAGCAAGCCCGCACCGGCGCGTCGCTCCAGCCCCAGTTCGAGGCCGCCCGCTGCCCGGCGCAGTCGCAGCTCGACGGCGTCGACGCGCCACTCGCTGCCGCTGCCGGCATCACTGAGCTGGACGCTGCCGCCGCTGAGGCCGAAATGACCGACCCGGCCGAGCCAGTCGTCGAGCACGCCGGGTTCACCACCACCGGCCTGCTCGAAGGCACGCAGCCGGATGCGACCGTCGGGCTCGCGCACCAGCTCGACGTCGGCACCCACCAGCAGGAATTCGTGGATCAGCGCCCGCCCCGGCAGCAGCAGCGCATAGACATCGGTCTGCAGGCGCGCCGAGCCCAGCGAGATGGCCGGCACCTCACCCGGGCGCGCCGCGATGCGCAGGCCCTCGAGTTCGAGCAAGGGCCCGAAGGCCTCCCAGCGCGCGCTGACGGCATCGAGGCTGACTTCACGACCGAGGCGCTCACCGAGCCAATCGGCGACGTCCTCCGGCGAATCGATCAGCCACGGCACCATGAGGCGCCCGAGCGCCAGCAAGGCGGCAGCGGACACCAGCACGCCGGCCACGAGCGACAGCGACAGCCGCCGGGCACGCCGCCAGCGGCGCTGCCCCGGGGTCACCCGGGCGTACCCCGCCCGGGAAGGCCGGCATGCTCAGTGGACATTTCGCAAGCCATGGGTCATCCGAAGGATCCGAAAGGGACAGGGCATAGGGGGCAGGGGGCAAGGGAGCACGCATACGCCAGGGTCCGGTCGTGCCGTGAACCTGACCGCCTGCCCCCTGACCCCTGCCCCTCGTTCGATGCGCAGGCCAACGCCCCGACGGCATCAAACCGCACGCGCGACAAGCTTCTAGAGAACGACCACATCATATTGCTCGGGCGAATACTGCTCGTCGGCCTGGAATCGTATCGGCTTGCCGATGAACGACTCCAGTTCCGCCACCGCGGCACTCTCCTCATCGACCACGCGCTGCACCACCGTGGGCGAGGCCAGCACCAGCACGCTGCGCGCCTCGAACTGGCGCACCGCGCGCGTCACCTCGCGGAAGACCTCGTAGCAGACGGTTTCCGTCGACTTCACGCTGCCGCGCCCGCCGCAGGCCGCGCAGGGCTCGCACAACTGCCGCTCGAGGCTCTCGGTGGTGCGCTTGCGGGTCATCTCGACCAGGCCCAGCGGACTCATCTCGTAGACCGTGGTCTTGGCGTGGTCGCGCGCCAGCGACTTTTCGAGCGTGCGCAACACCTGGCGCTTGTGCTCGTCGTCGATCATGTCGATGAAGTCGATGATGATGATGCCGCCCAAGTTGCGCAGGCGCAGTTGCCGGGCGATCGCCTGGGCCGCCTCGAGATTGGTCTTGTAGACGGTCTCCTCGAGGTTGCGATGACCGACGAAGCCGCCGGTGTTGACGTCGATCGTGGTCATTGCCTCGGTCTGGTCAAAGACCAGGTGGCCGCCGGATTTCAGCGGCGTCTCCTTGCGCAGCGCGCGCTGGATCTCGTCTTCGACGCCGTAGAGATCGAAGATCGGACGCTCGCCCGGGTAGTGCTCGATGCGCTCGGTGTACTCGGGAATGAACTCCTCGGTGAAGCGCACCGCGCGATCGAAGCTCTCGCGTGAATCGATGCGCACCTTGTCGATGTGCGGCTTGAGAAAGTCTCTCAGCGCTCGCAGCGGTAGTGGCAGCTCCTCGTAGATGCGCGTGCCCACGGCGGCCTTGCCCATGTCCTCGCTGATCGCCGCCCACAGGCGATCGAGGAAAGCCATGTCGGCGCGCAAGGGATCGCCGCCCACGCCCTCGGCATTGGTGCGCACGATGTAGCCCTGGCTGGCGCCTGCGCTGATCTCCTGGATCAGGTCCTTCAGGCGCGTGCGCTCGCCTTCGTCCTCGATGCGTACCGAGACGCCGAGCGTGCGCGCGTAGGGCAGCAGCACCAGGAAACGCGACGGGATGCTGAGCTGGGTGGTCAGTCGCGCACCCTTGCTGCCGATCGGGTCCTTGACCACCTGCACGACGATCTCCTGGCCCTCGCGGACCAGCTCGGTGATTGGCGGCACCGGCGGTGGCGACGCATCGCCACCCTCGCCCTCAGGCGGCACGCGGGCAAAGTCATTGGCGTGCAGGAAGGCGGTGCGCTCGAGGCCGATCTCGACGAAGGCCGCCTGCATGCCGGGCATCACCCGCGACACCCGGCCCTTGTAGATGTTGCCGACGTAACCACGCCGGCGCGCACGCTCGATGTACACCTCCTGCAGCATGCCGTTCTCGACAAGCGCGACCCGCGTCTCGCGCGGGGTGACGTTGATCAGGATCTCTTCGGACATGGAATGGGCCGGGTTTGAATTCCCGTCCTGTATCGCCCATGGCGGCGGGATTGGCAATGCGGGCGGGCGGCAAGGACGAAAAGCGTCCGGATGAATCCGGACCCACAGGTGCACCGCAGACCCGTGGGTCGGCATTCATGCCGACACACTCGGGACTCGGGACTCGGGACTCGGGACTCGGGACTCGGGACTCGGGAGCGTCCCGGCCCCGCCGCGCACTGTCAACACTCGTCATCCCGGCGCAGGCCGGG
>JANJUH010000362.1 GCA_024710675.1 Lysobacterales bacterium | reverse complement strand
CTGCAGCGCGAAGGCTTTGCGGTCGACACCGCGAGCGATGGTGACGAGGGCGTCTACATGGGCAAGGAAGTGCCCTTCGACGTGGCCATCGTCGATCTCGGCCTGCCCAAGCTGCCGGGCCTGGAGGTGGTCAAGCGCCTGCGCGAATCCGGCCGCCGCTACCCGATCCTGATCCTCACCGCGCGCGGCAGCTGGGAGGACAAGGTCGAGGGGCTGAAGAGCGGCGCCGACGACTACCTGGTCAAGCCCTTCCACATCGAGGAGCTGCTCGCGCGCATGAACGCGCTGGTGCGGCGCAGCGCCGGCTGGAGCAAGCCGGTGCTCGAATGCGGACCGGTCAAGCTCGACACCACCGCGCAGGCGGTGACCGTGCACGACCAGTCGGTCGACCTCACCAGCTACGAGTACAAGGTGCTCGAGTACCTGGTGCTGCACGCCGGCGAGCTGGTCTCCAAGGGCGACCTGACCGAGCACATCTACGAGCAGGACTTCGACCGCGACAGCAATGTCATCGAGGTCTTCATCGGCCGTTTGCGCAAGAAGCTCGATCCGGACGGCACGCTGAAGCCGATCGAGACCGTGCGCGGCCGCGGTTACCGCTTCTCGATTCCGCGCTCGGGCTGAGGCGGCTCCGGTGGCGGCCCGCCGGTTCTCGCTGGCCGCGCGCTCGCTGCTCGCCGCCAGCCTGATCCTCGCCGCCTTCCTCGGCACCACCGGTTACGCCCTCGAACGTGCCTTCGAGCAGTGGGCGTATTCGGTGCTGAAGGAGCGCCTGCAGAGCGTGCTTTATTCCTTCCTGGCACGCACCGACATCTCGGTGCGCGGCGAGGTGCTGATCCCCGAAATGTTGCCGGAGCCGCGCCTCGAACGGCCGGGCTCCGGGCTCTATGCGTCGATCTATGCCGAAAACTTCCGTTGGGAGTCGCGCTCTTCCCTCGATCGCGACCTGCCCTTCGAGGATGCGATGAAGCCCGGCGAAATGAGCTTTGCAGGGCCGGTGCAGACGCGTGTCGGCGGCGTTTACATGCTCAGCATGGGCGTGCTCTTCGAGGCCCGCTCGCCGAGTGGCAAGGATGTGCGCGTCACCATCAACGTCGGCGAGAACCAGGCCTCGGTGCGCCGCCAGATCCGAGCGTTTCGCGAGCGCATGTGGTGGGTGCTCGGCGGACTCGGGTTGCTTCTGCTGGGTGTGCAGGTGGCGCTGCTGTTCTGGAGCTGGCGGCCCTTCCGCTCGGTGGCGCGTGACCTCGCCATGGTCGAGCGTGGCGAGGCTGAGGCACTGACCGGCAGCTATCCGCGCGAGCTGGCGCCGCTGACCTCGGGGCTCAACAACTTCATCCAGAGCGAACGCGAGCACCTGCGTCGCTATCGCAATACCCTGGGCGACCTGGCGCACAGCCTGAAAACACCGCTGGCGGTGATGCGCGGCCTGTTCGAGAACGAGGCCGACGAGGCCAAGCTGCGTGCAGGTGGCCTCGAGCAGGTGCGCAAGATGGACGAAATCGTCGCCTACCAGCTCGCGCGCGCCGCCAAGAGCGGTCACCAGACCTATTCGGCACCGCTGCCGGTGCAGGCGCACGCCGAAGAGATCGCGACCACGCTGGAAAAGGTCTACGCCGCCAAGGGGGCGCTGGCCGAATTCGAGATCGATCCCGACAGCGCCTTCCACGGCGAGAAGGGCGACCTGATGGAGTTGCTCGGCAACCTGCTCGACAACGCCTTCAAATGGTGCGGTTCGCGCGTGCTGCTGACCGCGCAGCCGGTCAACCCGCCTGGCTCGCGGCGGCCAGGCCTGCGCTTGAAGGTCGAGGACGACGGCCCCGGTGTGCCCGACGAGAAGATGGGCGAGATCATCAAGCGCGGCGTCCGCGGCGATGAGCGCGTGCAGGGCCACGGCATCGGCCTGTCCATCATCACCGACATCGTCGCGGCCTACGGCGGCGACCTGCGCGTCGGCCATTCCGAGCAGCTCGGTGGTGCCGAATTCGAGGTGGTGCTGCCGCCGCTGGGCGGGGAGCGATCGTAGCAGCGCCCTCGGGCGCGATGGGTCGGGGCCATGTCCTTTCGCGCGCAGAGCGCGCTGCCGCGGGTGGGCGGTGTCAATCGCAGGCCGCCGGATCCACCCGCCACACCACGGGTTCCCAGTAGGCGTGCGGCCGCTCGCGATCGAGTCGATCACGATGCAGGCGCGCGGCGATGTGGTAGTGCTGGCCGGGCTCGACGTCGACCTCGATGACCTTGTAAACCAGCGCCACCTCGCGATTGCCGAGCTTGCGCAGCGCGGTGTAGCCGCGCGGGGTGGTGCCGATCAGTTCCTGCATCGACAGGCGGTGCTTGCCGGCCGGCAGGCGGTGGCGGCTGGCCTTGCGCGCGCCCAGGTCCTCGCCGTCGATGCGGCGGATCTCGGCCGGGTAGAGATCCTCCGACAGGGGTGGCTTGACCGAGGTGCCGACGTAACCGCAGTCGGCCAGCGCCGGGATCGACGCCAGCAGCAGGACCATCCCACAGAGTGCGCCGCGCATCAGCGTAGCTCCTTCATTCGTTGCTCGTGGTCGCGATCGGCGCGGCCAGCGGGATGCGGATCCGTACCGTGCAGCCGGCGCCCGCGGTGGTCAGCAGTTCGATCTCGCCGCCGAGCAACTGGGTGACCAGGTTGTGCACCACATGCAGGCCAAGGCCCGAGCCGCCGTTGCCGCGCCGGGTCGTGAAGAAGGGATCGAAGGCACGCCGCGAGACCTCCTCGCTCATCCCGATGCCATCGTCGGCGTAGACCAGCTCCAGCCAGCCGGCGCGTGCGCCGGCGACAATCCGCATGGTGCCGGCACGGCCTTCCGGGAAGGCGTGCATCACCGTGTTGTTGACCAGATTGGTGATGATCTGGAATAGCGCGCCGGGATAGGAGTCGAGCTCGATGTCGGTGCCGCAGTCGAGCTCGAGCCGGTGTGGGGTGCGCCGCAGGCCCGGCTGCAGCGAGGTCTGTACCTCGCGCAGGAACTCCTCGAGCCGGAAACGCCGGCGCTGGCCGCTCGACTGGTCGACCGACACCTGCTTGAAGCTCGCCACCAGCGTGCCGGCACGCTGCAGGCTCCCCAGGATCAGCCGCGAGGCCTCCCCGATCTCCTGCTTCCAGCGCACCAGGTCGCCACGGGTGACGCGGTTGTCGTCGAGCTTGTGCTGGGCTTCGGAGGCCAGTTCGTCGAGGTGCGAGGCGGCGGTCAACGCGATCCCAATCGGTGTGTTGATCTCATGTGCCACGCCGGCGACGAGCTGGCCCAGCGAGGCCATTTTCTCGGCAGCGACGAGCTGCTTCTGCGTACCCTCGAGCCGCTGCAGCGTGTCTTCTGCGCGCTCCTTGGCCTGGCTCAGCTCGCGGGTGCGCTCCTCGACCAGGGCCGACAGTTCGTGCTGGCGCTGGCGCAGCGCCCGGGTGCGCCAGCGCAGCATCGCGTAGGCGCCCGCTGCCATCAGCATCAGCGCGACGACGAGCGCCTGCCAGGTCTGCCACCACTGGGCGGCGACCGTGATCGGCAATGCGAAGGTCTGGCCCCAGCGGCCGTTGCGAGGCGCCGCGCGAACCTCGAAGACATACGGACCGGGCCAGAGGTTGCGATAGGTGGTCAGGCGCTGGGTCGCGTCGGTCTCGGTCCAGTCGGGATCGGCGCCGGCGAGGCGATAGGCGTAGCGGATCGCGCCGGGTGCGGAGTAGTCGAGTGCCGAGAATTCGAGGGTCAGGCCGCGGTACCCGGCCGGCACCCGGACCGGCTGGCCGGCCGTAGGCACAGGCTGGGCCTGGCCGTCGATCTCGAGCGTGGTGATGACCAGGGGCGGCTCGTAGTGCCACGGCTGGTAGCTGGCGGGGTCGACGATCAGGAGGCCGCGGGTGCCACCGAAGTAGAGCCGGCCATCCTCGGCCAGGCTGCCGGATCCCGGCTCCACGCTGCCGATGTCGAGGCCATCTGCCGGCCCGATCGGGTCGGCGCGGCCGCTGGCCGGGTCGATGCGCCAGCGCGTCGTCCACAGCCAGCCCTCGCGATCGAAGAGCAGGTGCTGGCCGGCACCTGCGGGTAGGCCAAGGCGTGCGCCGTAATCCTCGAACAGCGGATCGATGCCATCCCAACCGGAAAGGCGGCCGATGCCTCGTGGCGTGACCAGCCAGGGCCGACCCTGCGGATCGATCGCCAGGTCGATGATGGCGCGCATCAGCACCGCGCCATCGGGGACCTCGCGCGGGTACTCCGCATCCGCGTCCAGCAGCAGCAGCGAGGAGGCGGTGCCGATCCACAGGCGCCCATCGCCGTCCTCGGCAAGGCTCCACACCGGATCGGTGAAGGGCCGGCCAGGGCCGCGCTCCATCAAGCGGACCTCGCCGGTCTGCGGATCGAGGAACTGCAGGTCGGATTGCTTGCCGACCACGACCGTGCCGTCGCGGCGCAACAGCATGCGTCGGACCGGGCGCCGCTGCAGCGCGGCAATCGGCTCGTCGAACTGGCCGCTGGCGGGGTCGTAGCGTTGCACGCCGGCGTGCTGCGTGCCGACCCAGATCGTCCCGTCGGGCGAACGCAGCATGGCGCGGATCGTGCCGTCGCGCAGTGCACCGGGGCGCGTCGGGTCAGGCGCGATGCGTTCGACGACACCGTCCTCGAGGTCGAGCACGTCGATGCCCGACCCTCCGGTGCCGATCCAGACCCGGCCCGGGCCGACGGGCAGGGTGGTCAGCACGTTCGAAGTCGACAGCGAGCGGCTGTCGGCAGCAATCGAGCGCACCGCGCGAAAGGTACCGGCATTGAGCGGATTGTGGCGTTGCAGTCCTGCACCCCAGGTCGGTACCCAGACGAGGCCCGAGCGGTCGACGTAAGGCTGGGTCAGGCGATCCAGCGCCAGCCCGCCGGGGATGGACAGTTCGCTGGCCACCCGCTGCACGATGCGCAGGCTCCGGGTGTCGACGACATCGATGCCGCCGCCGTAGGTGTGGACCCAGACCCGTCCGGGCGAGTGCTCGACGAAACCGGAAATCCAAGGGTGACTGACCCCGTCAGCACCGGGATTCAGGCGCACCAGCCGGTCATCGGCTGGATCGAGCACCGCCACGCCGTGGGATTGCGTGCCGATCCAGATGCGGCCTGCACTGTCCTCGAACAGGGCGTAGACGTACTGGCGGGCGAAACCTTCGGCATCGTCGGGCGCGGAACGCACATGCTCGAAGGGGCCACGGCCGCCGCGTTGACGATGCAGGCCGTTGCCGGTGCCCACCCAGAGGTCGCCGTGGCGGTCGTACAGGAGGGTGCGCGTGGTTTCATGCTGCAGGCGCCCGGCGACGCCCGGGGCGGGCACTTCGTGCTCGAAGCGGCCGCTCGCAGGGTCGAACACCGCGATCCCGCGCGAACCGAGGCCGATGTGCACGCGCCCATCGGGGGCTTCGACCATGTACAGCGTGGCTGCCGTCGGCAGCGCGCCCGGCGTGTCCGGATCGGCGATGTGATGGCTGAAGCGATCGGTCGCCGGATCGTAGACCGAAATGCCGCCACCCTGGGTCGCGACCCACAGCGTGCCGTCCGCGCGCGGCATCAGCGATCGCACGTAGTCGTCGATGATCGAGTGCGGATCGCCGGGCACGTGCCGGTAGACGCGTGTGCGATAGCCGTCGTAACGGACCAGTCCCTCCGGGGTGCCGAACCAGATCAGGCCACGGGCGTCCTGGACCACATGGGTGACGATGCCGTTGCCGATCTCCTCGGTGCCGGGGACGGTCTCGAAGTAGGGCAGGGCGATCTCGCGGGCGCCCGATTGCGCTGCCGGCAGGAGCAGCCAGAAAAAGGCAAGCAGGGCAGGCAAGGTCTTCACATCCCGAGCATAGCCGTGGATTCGGCTCGCAGGCGCCTTCTCCATGAGCCACGCGTGGCCTTCGGCCCTGCTGCCCGACGCACGTCAGTGGCGCGCCGGATCGGATGTCTCACACGGTCTCGCGCTTTCTCCGCGACACGGGCCGTCCGAGGCCGATAACGAGGCGCAGCACCCGATTCAGCGCCAGCCAGCCCAGCAGGGCAAGCAGCGGTCCGTAGAGCGGCAGCCAGGGACCCAGGATTTCCTTGGACTGTTCGAATCCGCCGAGGGATAGCGACCAGGCGCCGTCCGGATGGATCCACAGCCCCGCGGCAGGAAGCCACAGCCTGGCCACGGACACCAGCGCCAGCCCGAGCAAGGCGACGTAGCACAACGAAAAACCGAGTGCGAGCAGCGTCCAGGCTGCACCACCGGTCAGCGCGTGGGCCATGGCCCGCGCGGTGCCCACCGGATGGAAGCCGCTCGCTGCCGCAGTCAGCAGGGTTTCGGCCGTGATGGCAGCAGCGATCTCCCCGGCGGGACCGAAGCGCCCGACGGCATCGGCCTCACGCTCGAGGGGGTCTGCAGCGGGGCTGGCAAGGGCGGCTTCCTCGAGGTGCACGCGCACTTCCGCGAGGTGTTCCTCGCGTGCTGCCGGGGGCAGGGCGTCGAGGCCCTGGGCCAGCTCCCGGAGGTAGCGGTCGATCGGACTCGGTTTCACTGCTTGTCCTCCAGCCACGGGGAGAGTCGGCCTGACAAGTCGATCCACGCCGCCGACATCGCGCGAAAGGCTTCGCGTCCCTCCGCTGTGATCACGTAGTACTTGCGCGGTTGGGCGGCCTCGCCGACACGCCAGGAGGCAGCCACCAGGCCATCACGACTGAGTCGGGTCAGCAGCGGGTAGACCGTGCCTTCGACCACCCGCTGCTGCAGCAACTCCTGGGCGCTGCGGACGAGGTCGTAGCCGTAGCGTTCCTCGTCCCACAGCAGGCCCAGCAGCACCATGTCGAGCAGCCCCTTGCGCGACTGCGAAACCCAGTTGCCGGCATCAAAGCTCATCGGGTCAGTAACTCATGGCCGGCGCGGGAAATGTCCACGATCGGTCCGTTCGCGGTCGAGTGCAAGTCCGACGATGCTGGCGCCCTCTCGCACGGGGTACAGGCGCACGGGTGGCAGGCCGTGGCGATAGCCGTCGATCCACAGCGACCCGCCCTCGGCCGGCCACGCTGGCAGGGTCGCCGGCAGGTCCGGGCGGGATCCGCCGAGCAGTTGCAGCCCGGCGAGCTTGCCTTCGGCAAAGTTGAAGCCGATGTCCACGGCCCCGCGTTCGAACTGGAAGCGGAGGTGCGCCGAGGTCTCTTGCGCATTGACGGCAAAGGCATGCAGCGACCGGAACGCCCCGTGCTCGGTCTTCCATGAGGCGACGAAGCCGTCGAGCGCCTTTGGCGGCAACTCTGCGCGCAGGGTGTCCGAAAGGTAAGGCGCCAGTGCGTCCTGCCCGCCCTTGACCAGGGCCTGGCCGGCCTCGAGGGCGCGCTCGACGAAGGGTGAGGAGAGGCGCACGCTGCGTTCGATCTCCAGCGCCGAGCCGCCACCCTCGACGGTGACCGACCAGCGGCCGTCGGCCAGGCTCAGCTTCAGCACCTTGCCGTCCGGCAGCTCGTAATCGCCAGCCATCGCCGCGTTCGCAGCGCTGGCCGCCAAGGGCAGTTCGAACGGACGTTCGCCCTGGGCCAGCGCAACCACGCGTTCGCGCAAGTAGTCCTCGCTGGTCGAGAGCTGCGACATCGGCAGGGTCGGCGAGAGCAGGCCCGCAGCCACCGTGCCCGTCGTGGTGTCGATCGCGACCGTCGCCGTGGCGCCCGGGATCGCTCCGTCGTGCAGAGCGATCGTGCGTCCGTCCTCCTGTCGGACCAGCCAGCCCAGCCCCATGGTCTCGCCCGGCCGCCGCGTGGGCAGGCCTGGAGCCCAGGCCATCGCCAGGGTTTCCGGTTTCAGGATGCGGCCGGCGGCCAGGGCCTGCAGCCAGGCCAGCAGCGCCTCGGGGGTCATGCGCAGACCGCCGGCGGAGGCTGAGCGGGTCGGGTGCACGAGCACCGCGGGTCGGGTCGCAGCGGCCTCCCATTCGCGTGCCTCGACATCCGCGATCCCGGGCACATCGCTGCAGAAGCAGGCCTGTTCCGCGATCCCGGCGGGTGCGAGCGCCAGCTCGGCGATGGCCTGCGGATAAGGGAGTCCGGTGATCGACTCGATCACCTGGGCGAGGATCAGGTAGCCCGAGTTGCTGTAGGCATAGCGGCTGCCGGGTTCGAAGCGCAGCGGCATCTCCGCCACTGGCGCGAGTTGTTCGGACAGGCTGCTCGGTAGCGGAAAGCTCGCAGGATCGAGCGTGTCATCGAGCCCCTGTCCACTTTGCAGCACCGAGGGGATGCCGCTGGAATGGCCGAGGAGTTGACGGGTGCTGACCTTGGCGGCGGGCTTTCCAGCCCATTCGGGCAGCAATTCGCCCAATTCGGTGTCGAGGTCCATTCGACCCTGTTCATGCAGCGCCAGCACGGCGGTGGCAGTGACCACCTTGGTCACCGACGCGAGCGGATAGGACATGGTCCAGCCGGCGTTGTGGTCCATGGTGTCGTGCGACCGGTAGCTGGGAGGCTGGCCGGCCCTGGCCATGGCCAGCACGCCCGAGAAGCGACCGCTGGAAATCTCGAGCGAGAGATCCAGGGCCGGAGAGATCGGCTGGGCGTTGGCCGCAACGGCTGCTGCGGCGCCCAGGGTGGCCGCCATTGCGATGACCGCGGCGACAGAACGATAGCGGTGGTGGTGGGTCATGGTGTTCTCCTCGTCCCTGACGCTTGTGCTATGCATTACAGAGCATGTGGCAAAACGAAGCTCGTGCCGGAAGTCACGCGGTCTGCGTGTACCCGAAAACCTCCAGTGTCGGTCCCGCGCAGGCTTCAGGAGAAAAGAGCGACCGCAGCCGGCCGGTGCGGGCTGAACCCGGCCGCACCTGCGCTTGCGCGGGAGCCGCTCCGACGCGATTGCGTTCGGGTGCCAGTCAGCCCGCTGGCGTTCGTCAGCTCGGGCGCGCGGATGCCGCTGCGAGGCATCCGTGTGCCTGGCATCCGGCGGGCCCGCTCCTCCTTGACCGCTCCAGCGTGCGCCGCTAGTCTCCGCCACCAACGTAATAACGCGCTAATACAATGAAGCGCAGGGCAGTGGTACCTGAAGCGGGGCCGGTGGCGCCGGTCGATTTCCTCTGCGAGGCGATGGCGACGCTGTCGAGCCCCGAGGAGGTGCGGGCCTTCCTTGTCGACCTGACGACGCCGGCCGAGCTCGAGGCGCTGGCCGATCGCTGGCGGGTGGTGCCGCTCCTGCTCGCCGGGGTGGCTTATCGTGAGATCCACGATCGCACCGCGGTCAGTGTGACGACGATCGGGCGCGTCGCCCGCTTCCTCGCCAGTGAGGAGGGCGGCTACCGGCTGGCGGCGCAACGGCTGCAGCGGCGCGGGCGCTGGCCCGAGGTGGAGCCGGGGCAGGATTGAGGCGGGTCGGCTGCACTGCAGTCGCGGGAAACGAACCAGGAAGGACAAGGACATGACGAGGCCCAGGGACAGGCTCAGGATCGCGATCCAGAAATCCGGCCGGCTGAGCGAGAAATCGCAGGAGCTGCTGGCCAGTTGCGGCCTCAAGTTCCGGCAGAGCCGCGACAAGCTCTTCTGCTTCGGCGAGACGCTGCCGGTGGACCTGCTGCTGGTCCGCGACGACGACATTCCCGGGCTGATCCACCAGGGCGTGTGCGAGCTCGGCATCGTCGGCCGCAATGTGGCTCGCGAGCAGACGCTGGCGCCGAGCGATGCACCGGTGCTCGAGGAACTCCGCGACCTCGGCTTCGGCCGTTGCCGGCTGTCGATCGCGGTGCCGCAGGAGGATGACTACACCGGCCCGGAGACGCTCGCCGGTCGCCGCATTGCCACCAGCTACCCGAACCTGCTCGGCGACTGGTTGCGCCGCCACGGTGTCTCCGCCGAGATCGTCGTGCTCAACGGCTCGGTCGAGATCGCCCCACGCCTGGGTACCGCCGAGCTGATCTGTGATCTCGTCTCCACCGGCGGTACGCTCGCGGCCAACCAGCTCAAGGAAGTCGAGAACATCCTCGACAGCCAGGCCGTGCTGGTCGGTGGGGCAGTCGAGCCCGGCGACGAGCGCGCCGATCTGCGCGAACTGCTGCTGCGCCGGGTCGACGGCGTGATCCGCGTGCGCGAATCCAAGCTGCTGATGTTCCAGGTCGGCGGCGCTGATCTCGACGCCGTCCTCGCGCTGCTGCCACGCGGTGGTGAGCCGATGGTGGCCATGCTGGCCGGCGAAGGCCCGCGCCATGCCGTGCAGGTGGTCTGCCACGAGCCGGTCGGCTGGCCGCAACTCGAGAACCTCAAGAAGGCCGGTGCCAGCCAGCTGCTGGTGCTGCCGGTGGAGCAGATGCTGCAATGACGACCTTGTCCCGCTTTGATTGGTCCACGCTCGACGCTGCCGCGCGCGCAGCCGTGCTGGCGCGCCCGCCGGCCAGCCTGGGCGAGGAGGTCTACGCCGGTGCGCGCCGGATCATCGACATGGTCGCGGCCGATGGCGATTGCGCGCTGCGCGCGCTGACGCGCCGCTACGAGGGCTGTGAGCTGGCCGATTTCCGCGTCGGCGCCGACGAGTTCGCTGCCGCCGAGGCCGCACTGTCGGCGGAACTCAAGCAGGCGATCGACGATTCGCGCCGCCGCATCGAGCGCTTCCACCGCGAGACCATGCCGCGCCCGATCGCGCTGGCCACCGCGCCCGGCATGGTCTGCGAGCGCCTGCCGATCGCGATCGGCAAGGTCGGCCTGTACGTGCCGGCCGGCACCGCACCCTTGCCCTCGACCGCGCTGATGCTGTGCGTGCCGGCGCGCCTGGCGGGCTGTCGGCGCATCGTGCTGTGCACGCCGCCGAGGGCCGATGGCCGGGTCGATGCCGCAGTGCTCTACGCGGCGCGGCTGTGCGGGGTCGAGGAGGTCTACAAGCTCGGCGGTGCGCAGGCGATCGCTGCGCTCGCACGCGGAACTGAAAGCGTCCCGAAGGTCGACAAGATATTCGGTCCCGGCAATTCCTGGGTGACGGCAGCGAAGATCCTGGTGTCCCAGGCTGCTGGCGGCCCCGCGATCGACATGCCGGCCGGGCCCTCCGAGGTGCTGGTGGTGGCCGACGAAGCCGCCGAGGCGCGCTTCGTCGCCGCCGACCTGCTGTCGCAGGCCGAGCACGGGCCCGATTCGCAGACCGTGCTGGTCACGCCCTGTGCCGACATGGTGGACGCGGTCGACGAGGCGCTCGAGGACCTGCTGGAAGTGCTGCCACGTGCCGCCACGGCACGCCAGGCGCTGGCTTCGAGCCGCGCGATCCTGGTGCCGGACCTCGATGCCGCGATGGCCGTCTCCAACGACTACGCGCCCGAGCACCTGATTCTCAACGTCGCTGATCCGCGCCGGCTGCTGCTCTCGGTGGAAAATGCCGGCTCGGTCTTCCTCGGCCGCTACACGCCCGAATCGCTGGGCGACTACACCAGCGGCACCAATCACGTGCTCCCCACCCACGGCCACGCGCGCACGCTGTCGGGCGTGTCGGTGCAGAGCTTCCAGAAGTTGGTCACGGTGCAGGAAGCGAGCGCCGAGGGCCTGAAGGGCGTCGGTCCTGCGGCGATCACGCTGGCCGAGGCCGAGGGCCTGGAAGCGCATGCGCTGGCGGTGCGGCTGCGCCTGCGCGCGATCGAGTGCGAGGGACGGCCGTGAGCGTGCTCGATCTTGCCCGGCCCGAACTGCTGGCGCTCAAGCCCTATTCCTCGGCGCGGCTGGAGGCCGGTCGTGCGCAGGTCATGCTGAACGCCAACGAGTCGCCCGAGCCGGCCTTCGAGGGCGACGAGCTGGCGCTCAACCGTTACCCCGATCCGCAGCCGGCGGCACTGCTGGAAAGGCTTGCCGAAGCCTTCGGCGTCACGCCCGCGCAGGTCTACGCCGGCCGCGGCAGCGACGAGGCGATCGATCTTCTGACCCGCGCCTTCTGCCGCGCCGGCCAGGACGCGGTGCTGGTCTCGCCGCCGACTTTCGGCATGTACGCGGTCGCGGCCGGCGTGCAAGGTGCGACGGTGGTGTCGGTGCCGCTCGATGTGGCCCGCGACTTCGCCCTCGATGCCGATGCGGTGATCGCTGCGGCGCGCGCCAATCCGGGCAAGCTGGTCTACGGTTGCTCGCCGAACAACCCCACCGGCGGTGCGGTGCCGCGCGCCGTGATCCTGCGCATCGTCGAGGCGCTCGCCGGACGCTGCCTCGTCGTCGTCGACGAGGCCTATGGCGAATACGCCGACCAGCCTTCGCTGGCCGATGCGCTCGGCAGCCACCCGAACCTCGTCGTGCTGCGCACGCTGTCGAAGGCCTTCGGTC
>JANJUH010000258.1 GCA_024710675.1 Lysobacterales bacterium | reverse complement strand
GCGCCGACCCGGCCTGGAAGAATGGCGATTACGGCGATCCGATCGAGGTCGCCAGCGGCATGGGTCTGGCCCGCAAGCTCGGCGTCGCCACCTACCGCTCGCCGCAGGAATGGCGCGAGCGCTTCGGCCGCCAGCGCCTCGACGGACCGAAGGAAGGCCACTTCCCCAGCGAGTTCCAGATCGAGTCCTACCTGGACTCACACGCGCGCCGCTGGGCCGGTGGCTTCGATCCGAACAGCTACCTCTACCTGTCAAGGGCGATGGACTGGTTCGACGTCACCGACTACGCGCCCAGCGTGGCCGAAGCCTGCCGCCTGATGGCGGTCGAGCGGGCACTGGTGATCGGCGTGTCCACCGACATCCTGTTCCCGCCCGAGCAACAGGAGGAGATCGCCGAAGGGCTGGCCGCGGCCGGCGCCGAAGTCGATTACGTCTGCCTGCCTTCGATCCAGGGGCACGATGCCTTCCTCGTCGACATCCCGCGCTTCGCGCCGGTGGTCGAGCGTTTTCTCGACAGCCTCGGAGGGCCTGGGTCATGAGCCATCCGCTTGCCGGCCGCCTCGGTGGTCGCCGTGATCGCCCCGATCCGCGCGATCGTCGCCACGAGCCCACCTCGAATGCCCCGTTGCCCGCGGCCGTGGACCTGCGTAGCGGCTGCCCGCCGGTCTATGACCAGGGCCAGATCAACAGTTGCACCGCCCAGGCCATCACCGCCGCGATCGCCTTTTCGCGACGCAAGCACGGACAATCGCCGGACTTCACACCCAGCCGCCTGTTCGTCTACTACAACGAACGCGCGCTGCACGGGCAGACTGCGGTGGACTGCGGCGCCAGCACGCGCGATGGCATCAAGACCGTGGCCACGCAGGGCGTCCCCGACGAGACCCTGTGGCCCTACGACGCGATACCGGCCGATCCGCCGGGCGGCACCTTTCCGCCCGACTCGAGGGCGGCCGAGCAACCCCCTGTCGAGGTGTACTCTGCCGCGGCACCACATGTGGTCACCGCCTACTACCGCGTCGACAACGCACTCGATGCGATGAAGCACTGTCTCGCGGAAGGCTATCCCCACACCATCGGCATCGTCGTCTACCCGAGCTTCGTCGGTCCCGACCACCAGCAGCCTGCGGTGATCCCGATGCCCGGGCTCGACGAGCAGCCGCTGGGTGAGCACGTGGTGCTCGCCGTCGGCTACGACGATGCGCAACAGTGGCTGATCTGCCGCAACTCCTGGGGACCGTCCCAAGGCGATGGAGGCTACTTCTACCTGCCCTACGAGTACGCTTCGTCGAAGCCGCGGATCGGGGATCTGTGGACCTTGCGGACAGTCGGGTAATGAAGGGCTCGGGGGCGGTAAGTGGCAAGTGGCGAGAGCGTCGCATTGTCGTCATCCCGGCGCAGGCCGGGATCCAGTTCGCTCTTCCCACCAGGCGCGGTAAAGCTCTGGATTCCGGCCTGCGCCGGAATGACGGGCGTTGAGAGCCTGCGGCGGGACCAGGGATTCGCTGGCCGCCTTACACTGCCCTCACCCCAGCACATCCGCCAGGTCGTACCACCCCGGCGGCTGGCGGGCCAGCCAGATCGCACTGCGCACCGCGCCCGACGCGAACACCGCGCGCGAGTTGGCGCGGTGGGTGAATTCGAGGCGCTCGCTCTCCGAGGCGAAGATCACGGTATGTTCGCCCACCACATCGGCCGCGCGCAGGGAGGCAAACCCGATCTCGTTGGGCAGGCGACCACTGCCGATGCCATCGCGCGACAGGCGCGCCACATCCTCGAAAACCTGGCGACGCGCCGTGGCAATCGCCTGCCCGAGCGCCAGCGCCGTGCCTGAAGGCGCATCGCGTTTATGACGGTGATGGATCTCGAGGATCTCGGCGTCGAACTCGTCACCCAGTTGCGCGGCCGCCAAGGCGACCACGCGCTTCAGCAACGCGACGCCGAGGCTGAAGTTCGCACTCCACAGCACCGGGATGTGTGCCGCCACATCCTGAAGACGATTCTTCTGTTCAAGCGAAAGGCCGGTCGTCCCGCAGACAAAGGCCACGCGGCGCTCGCGGGCAATGCCGAGAGCGGTATCGAGGGCGTCCGGCAAGGAAAAGTCGATGACCACATCGATAGCGGTCTCGGGATCCAGCGTCGGCCGGAATTCGAGGTCAGGCTCGAAACCGGGCAGCTTGCGCGAAACCGGCTCGCCCACGCACGGCGAGACGGCGCGCACCATCGCCGCGACGATCTCGCAATCACGTCGCTGGCGCGCGGCACCCAGGATTTCCAGGCCCATGCGGCCGCTGGCGCCGTGAACCAGCAGGCGGACGGGTTCGGGTGCTGCCATGTCCATGCTCCGGCGACCAGTCATCGAAGACCCGATGATGCGCCAGTCAGCGCAGCTGCGCTCCAGCCCCGTCTTCCGGCAGGTGCCGCACTGCCGACGAGTCCTGTAGAAGTCGTGGTCGCGAGGGCACGGCAGGCCCCACGGCAAGGCGAGGACGGGCTCCTTCGTGCCCTCGTTCCCTCTTGCCCTCCCATCGACAAGATGCCCCTGAGAGTCCCTCGATGCGCGTCCTGATCGCCACCATCGGCTCGCGCGGCGATGTCCAGCCCTACCTGGCGCTGGCGCTCGGCCTGAAGGCCGCTGGCCACGACACCGTGATCTGCACCTGCCCACGCTATCGATCGCAGATCGAGGCCAGCGGCATCGGCCATCTGCCGCTCGACGAAGGCCTCATCGACCTGCTCGAGTCGCCCGCCGGCCGACTGCTGATCGGCCAGCTCGACAGCATCGCAGGTGCACTGCGGACCGCGCACAAAGTGATGAAGGAAGTCGGTCCGATCCACCACCGGATCGTCGCGGACGCCTGGGCGGCTTGCGAGGCTTTCGATCCGGAGGTCATCGTCTATCACCCCAAAGTCTTCTGCATGCCTGCCTTCGCGGCACGGCGCGGCGCCACCGCGGTCCTGGCGCCGCTGCTGCCGATGCAGGTCGCCACTGGCGAACATCCGTTCTGGGGAATGCCCAGGCTGCCTCTGGGCGGCGCGTACAACCGGGCCAGTTGGCGGCTGGTCGAAGCGCTGACCCGACTCGGCACCGCCAGCTACCTGCGCCCCTGGCGCCGCCAGCACGATCCCGACGGGCTGAGCCGCGAGGCCAGCCCCAGCCGGACACGGCGCGACCAGCCGATCACGGTGATCCACGGCTACAGTGCGGCCGTGGTGCCGCGTCCTGCCGACTGGCCTGAGCATGCGCAGATCAGCGGATACTGGTTCCTGCCCGCCGATTCGCAGCCGCGCGCCGGCTGGCAGCCGGCGCCCGAACTGCTGCGCTTTCTCGACGACGGTCCGCCTCCGGTCTACATCGGTTTCGGCAGCATGGCGGGAGTCGATCCGGCTGCGACCACGCGAATGGTGCTCACTGCAATCGAGCAGACCGGCATCCGTGCCGTCCTTGCCCGTGGCTGGGGCGGCATGGCCGCGACCGCCGTTCCAGCGACGGTGCATCTGCTCGACGAAGCACCGCACGACTGGCTGTTCCCGCGCATGGCGGCCGTTGTCCACCACGGCGGCGCCGGCACCACGGCTGCCGGCCTGCGCGCGGGGCGACCAAGCCTGCTCTGCCCCTTCGGCATCGATCAACCCTTCTGGGCCCGGCGCGTGCAGGAACTCGGCGCAGGTCCGCCACCATTGCCACAAAAACGATTGAACGCCGAGCGCCTGGCCTCGGCACTGCAGGAGCTCGTCAACCGGACCTCCTTTCGAGACGCAGCCGCCGTGCTGTCCGCTGCCATCGCTGCAGAGGATGGCGTCGGCGCCGCCGTGGAAGCCATCGTGCGTGCCCATCGCCAGCGCCGCTGACCAGATTCGATGTCGCCAATCGCCTGCCGGAAGCCCGCGGCGCGGCGCAATGGCGATGAGCGACGATCGCGGATCGGGTGGAAGCGCATCGATCCGCCACGCCCAATGACTTCAACATTGCGCCTGGGTCCGCCGGCTGCAATGCTCGGTTCACGCCCACGCCCACTGCGCCGATGCCCCTCGCCAGCCTCGAATTCCCGCTACCGATCAGGCACCGGATCATGGTCGCGCCGCGCGATTACGACTGCCGCGACGAAGCCGTCAATCTTTACGAAGCCGGCAAGCACCTCGCCGCCGTCCACCAGACGCTCGCCTACCTTCTGCCTGGCCTGGCGCCATACGACCTCACCGAGGCCCCGCTCTGCTTTGTCCAGGGCACGGCACGGGTGCGCCTGCGCCTCGAGGACGGGCACCTGGTGATCTCGACCGCCCTCGCGCGTCTGCGTGAGGGCGCACCGGCGACGGCTGCGCTGCGCTATGCGCTGTCGCGGCTGTCGGCAACCGGCCAGCTCTTCCAGCCACGCCTGCGCGGGGGTGTGCTGACGCTGGAGTTCCGCGATCGGCTTTCGCTGCTGCATCCGTTGAAGCTGATCGAGGTACTGCACCGGCTGCCGAGCGAGTCGGATCACAATGACGAGTGGCTGACGCAGCGCTTCGAGGTCGACGAAGCCGACCGCGAGCCGCCGACGGTACTCGACGAGGACGAAGCCGCACGCGCGCTTGCCTTCTGGAGCGCCCACTGGCAAGCAGCCGAGCAGCTCCTGCTCGAATCGCGCCGTCGGCGTTCGCTGCGCTTCCTCGATGCCATCGGCTCCTGGGCGGTCAACCAGCTCCGCTACGCGCTACCTCTGCATGGCAGCGTGCGCGCGAGCCTCAACGAGGCGGCCGACGAGTTCACCGACAAGAACGAATCCCCCGACCATCGCGAGACGGCGCTGGCGCGCTGCATCCGTGACATGCGGCGAGTCGACGAGCAAGCGCTGCGCCGCTGCCTCGGCCACGCGCGCTACGCCATCAATCCCCTGCAGGAGGGCACGCCCTCGCTGATCGGCTCGATGTTGGGCGGCCAGCGCCTGCAGACGTCCAGCGGACTGCGCGCCTCCGGCCGCTATCTCGAGGCCGCACTCGAGCTGATCGCCGACTATCTCTACCTGCTCGCCGAGCATTCCTGGCCGGAGGTCGTCGACCGCCACCTGCAAGCCGCGCTCGCCGAGGTGTCCGGCAAACCGTGGCGCGAAGTCGCCACGCTGCTGTCGCAGCACGCCGACCAGACCTGCCGGCAGTTCGGCAGCCAGGGCCCGGACGCGCCAGAGGATCAAGACGATGAAGGATGAGTTGCCCAACCTGCTGGAGGACATCGACCGGCTCGGGGTCTACCAGGTGTACACCGGTACCGGCACGGGCAGCGGCTTTTTGATCGACGAGACGCACCTGCTGACCAATGCCCATGTCGTGCAGCCCTTCCGCGAAGTAGCGGTGGAGATGCGCGACAAGTCGCGCATCGCCGGGCGCGTACGGCGGGTGCACCCGCACCGCGACCTCGCCATCCTGGAGCTCTCCCAGGCCGTCGATGGCGAAGTGCTGGCGCTCTCCGACGGCGCGCAACTCAGGCCCAAGCAACGCGTGCACATCCTCGGCTTCCCGGTCGGATTGCCGCTGTCGCTGACCGAGGGCGTGATCTCCCACGTCCGCCAGTTGCTCGACGAGCAGTTCTTCCTGCAGACCGACGCGGCGATCAATCCGGGCAATTCCGGCGGTCCGATGCTGGACGATCAGCGCCGCATCATCGCGGTGACCACCTGCAAGCTCAACGCGGCCGAATCGGTGGGATTCGGAATCCCCATCGCGGACGTCCGCCGCTTCGTGGAGGACTTCCGGGCGCAATCGGTGCCCTTCGGCGTGCATTGCCCGACCTGCGACGAACTGATCGACCGTGCGGTGCGCTATTGCCCGAACTGCGGGGCAGACCTCGAGACCCATCACCACTTCGGCGAGTACTTCGAGATTCCCGAGCTGCATCCCTTGACCGCCTTTGTCGAGCACGCGCTGGCGGAATCGGGCATCGACCCGGTCAGGGCACGCCACGGCGCCCACAACTGGAGCTTCCGTGTCGGCAGCGCGCCGATCAAGGTCTGGTGCTGCTGCTCGGAGCACCTGAACTTCTCCTCGCCGATGGCGCAGAGCCCGTCCCGCGGCCTCGACGAGCTGTTCCGCTTCCTGCTGTCGGCCGATCACGCGCCCTACGGCTTCGATCTGATCGGCAGCACGGTGCGGCTGAACCTGGTCATCCACATTTCGGATGTCTTCGCGCCCGCAGAACATGCGCACCTGGTCGAAAGGGTCCGCGGCTTTGTCCAGAAAGCCGATCAGCTCGACAACGTGCTGATCCAGCAGTACGGGTGCAAGCCGGCACCGGAGACCCAGGTCGATCTCCTCGACGACCCACATTCCTGATCCGCTATCGGTTAGCGCCTGGCGGCCTCAGCGGTAGCCGGTAGGAGTCCTGGTCGCCCCTTTCGGTGCGCTTATTCGCGCATCGAACACTGGACTGGGGGCAAGGGGCGGGGGGCAGGGGATCAGGTTCGAGTCGCGGTCGGCTCGTGCCGCTCGATCAACCCCCTGCCCCCTTTCCCATG
>JANJUH010000466.1 GCA_024710675.1 Lysobacterales bacterium | reverse complement strand
CAGCCGAGGTAGTCCTTCTTTTCGCCGAGGAAGAGCCGGTCCTGCAAGGCATCGAGGATTTCGACGCGCGCCAGGTACTCGAGCGACTCGTCGGCGTAGCGCTCGGCGATCAATACATCGGTATCGACGCCGGCCAGGTCGGCGTCGATGCGCGAGACGCCGAGGCCGAGGTCGGCCTGCTTGCCGGCACGCGCCAGCGCATTGCGCAACAGCGCGGTGCGCGCCTCCGACAGGTCGACTTCACCGCGCGGTGAGACGAAGCGCGCGAGCACCTCTCCGCTGCGCACCAGGCTGCCCTCGGGCGCCACCCAGACGAGTTGGCGGCGGGCGAAGTTCTGTCCGGGTACCGGCAGCGGGGTGGAACGTGCGGCGCTGGCCACGCCCTGGGCGGGTATCGTCAGATCGACCGGCTGCGGGGTGACGATCTCGACCGGAGGCAGCGGATCGGACTGGCCACCGCAGCCCATGAGCCCAAGAAGGGCGCTGGCGAGGAGGAACCGTGGCAAAGGGCGCGCCCGCGATTCGCGGGGTGCCGGTGATCCCGGGTCGGCGCCCGTCCACGAGCAGATGCGGCGCAGGGCAAGCCGGATGGGGGCAAGGCGAAGCCCTGACGTGCCCTCGTGGCCTCGTGCCCTCGTGCCCTCCCTCTCGAATCCCGCGTCCAAGCACGCCAGCGCAGTCATCTCGATCCTCACGGCAGCACCTCCGCCCGCACCGGCAACCCGGGCTTGAGCCTGACACCCTCCGGCACGCTGTCGATGCTCACCTCGACATCGACCACCGGCACCGGATTGGCGCGCGAGCGACTGCGAACGGCGCCGCCGATGTGGCCGATACGTCCACTCAAGACCCTTCGCGCGCCGCCTTCGATCTGGATCGAGACGCGCGCGCCGCTGGCGATCAGGCCGATCCGCCGCTCGGGTACTTGCAGGTTGATCGCCAGCCGTTGCAGGTCCGGAATCTGTGCGACGGCCAGACCACGGAACACCGGCGAGCCGACATCGAACTTCTCGCCCTGGAAGTTGCTCAGGTGCTGCATCACGCCCTCGCGCGGCGCACGCACCTCGAGTGCGGCCAGGCCCGTGCCCAGCGACGCCACGTCGGCTTCGAGCAGCGCCAGTTCGGCCTCCAACTCGGCGCGCTCGGCGCGGCGCTGGCGCGCCGCCAGCTCCTCGCGGCGGGCGACGATGCTCATCTCGGCCTCGGCCTGCTCGCGCTCGATCACCAGCTTCTTCCAGGCCATCGCGGCGTACAGCTCGGCCGGTTGATCAGTCTTGCGGCGTGCCTTTTCCAGGGCCGCACGCTGCTCGGCGGTGGCCAGCGCTTCGGTGCGCTCGCGTTCCTCGTGGTCGAGCACCATGCGCTCGCGTTGGCTGCGTTTCTCGGCGAGCAGGCCCTGTTTCTCCGCCAGCTGGCGCATCAGCTCGTTGGCATCGAAAGCGGCCACCACATCGCCCGCCTTCACCGCAGCACCGTCCGGAGTCAGTCGGGTGATCGTCATCTGCCAGATGTTCTCGATGCTGGGCGGCGCTATGGCGGCTGCGCCGAGCGCGACCACCTCGCCCTCGAAGCGCAGCGGTCCGCCGCTGCCCGAGGCGCCGCCGGGCGGGCCTGCGGGCTGCTCCGAATGCACGCGCACGCTGCTGCCAGGGCGCAAGCCCAGGTTGGCGTCGGCGGGAAAGGCGATGTCCATCCGGTAGTAGCGGCCCTCGCCCCACTCGGCCTTGGCTTCCGGCGCGCCGCCGATGCGCTCGACGCTGGCCTCGACGAGGCGGCCGGGCAGGGCATCGAAGGAAATCCACACCGGGCCGCCTTCACGAAAGGCGGTGCGATCGGATTCCAGCACGAAGGCGCGCACGGCCAGGCGCACCGCGCCTTCGGGAACGATGTCACCGACCCGCTGCCCGGGATAGCTCGAGGAGCCCTCGTCGAAGCGATTGCCGCGCCAGGGATCGAAGCCGTGGACGACGAAGCCGTCGATCTCGGCGCGGATCTCGGCGGTGGCTTCGAGCGCGCGCCAGTGGGCGATCTTGGTGTCGAGGTCGGCCAGTTCGAGCGCGGCATCGCGTCGTCGGCGCTCGACCGCTTCGAGCGCCGCGCGCCAGGCGGCCTGCTCCACGGCCACCTCGCGGCGAGCGCGTTCGGCATCCCCGGCGTAGCGGTCGGCATCGAGCGCGGCGATGTGCTCGCGCGGGATCGCGGCATCGAGATCGGCCTTGGCCGACTTGGCCTCGGCGGCTCGCAAGCGGCGCTCGGCATCGGCGGCCGCGACCTCGAGGCCTGCGATCTCCTTCTCCGCCCGCGCTGCGGCGCGGGCCCGGTCCGATTCGGTCTGGCGCAGCGACGAACTGGCCTGGCCGCCGTCGATGGCCAAGACCTTGTCGCCGGCACGCACGCGAGAGCCTTCCGGCGCGAAGAAGCGCAGCACCACCGGCGAGGAATCCGACGGTGGTGTCAGGATCGGCTGGGCATCCAGTGCGAGGACTTCGCCACTGGCGACCACCATCGCCCGCGCCGCTTCGGCTGGGATCAGAAGCAGCGCGGCCAGGCACAGCAGCAGGCGGTCAGGCCGCATGGCGACGGTCCTCGGCGACACGGCCGTCCTTGAGCCGCACATGGCGTGGCGCGCTGGCGGCGATGTCGGGATCGTGGGTCACCAGCACGATGGTCTGGCCTTCGCCGTGCAGCTCCGCCAGCAGGGCCAGCACCTCGGCGGCGGTCTTCGAATCGAGATTGCCGGTGGGTTCGTCGGCGAGCAGAAGCGACGGCTGGCGCACCAGCGCGCGGGCAATTGCCGCCCGCTGCTGCTGGCCACCGGAGAGTTCGGCCGGGCGATGGTCGATGCGATCGGCGAGTCCAACTCGCGCCAGCAACTTGCGCGCCCGCGTTTCGGCACCGGGGTCGGGTGCGTCGGCATAGCGCAGCGGCAACAGCACGTTCTCCAGCACGTTCAGCCGCGGCAGCAGGTAGAAGCTCTGGAAGACGAAGCCGATGCGCTGGTTGCGCAGCGCACTGATGCGATCGTCATCGAGGGCGGCGACATCGGCGCCATCGAGGCTGTAGCGTCCGCTGCTCGGGCGATCGAGGCAGCCAAGGATGTTCAGCAGGCTGGACTTGCCGGAACCGGAGGGGCCGGTGATCGCCACGTACTCGCCTGCTGCGATGCTGAGATCGACGCCGGCCAGCGCGGCGACTTCGTTGCGCCCCATCCGGTAATGTCGGCACAGCGCATCGAGTTCGATCATCCACCCAGGCCCAAAGTTTAACGATTGGGCAGTGGACTATGCCGGAGGCGGCAAGTTCCGTGGACTGGACGCAAATCCTTGACGGCGGCGCTACCGCATCCGGCCGGCGTTGCAGGCCGGCACCCGAACAGCGAAGGGCCCGCCGGAGCGGGCCCTTCGCGAGCACTGGATCGCCCCGAGGGGTGATCAGTAGTTGACGCTGGCGATGGCCGTGCACTCGGTGGTCGAGCCGGCGTTGCAGACCTGGTAGCTCAGGGTGCCGCTGCCGGAGACGCGGAGCTGCTCGCTGTAACTGCCGCTGTTGCTGAGCGAGCCCAAGCGACTGCCGTTGCGGTAGATGTCGACCGTGCTGGCACCCTGCGACCAGTTCAGCGTGACGCGGAACTTGTTGCGGTTGTAGCTGCCGCTGGCCGTGAGGTCGGTCGGGGCCGTCGCGCCACCGCCACCGCCGCCACCACCGCCGCCGCCACCGCCACCTCCGCCCTGCAGTTGGGCGAGCGCCGCGGCGGCGTTGACCAGGCCGTAGCCGAAGGAGGTGTCACGACCGGCGGCGCCGAGGTCCTCGGCCGTCGCGTTCATGGCGTCACGAACCTGCTGGGCGCTCCACGACGGGTTGGCGCTCCAGATCACGGCCGCCACGCCCGAGACGTGCGGGGTGGCCATCGAGGTGCCGTCCCAGGCTTCGTAACCGCTGCCGGGGCCGGTGGTTGCGTCCACCGTGGCGCTGCTGTTCAGGCCGTTGCTGCGGGCGGCGAGGCCATCCTCCCTGGACAGCGCGACGACCGGGACGCTGACGCTGGTGCCGAGGGTGCCGGCGAAGCTGCCGGCCTCGTTGTTGTAGATGGCCACGGCGCGGGCGCCGCCGGCGATGGCGTTGGCGGCCTTGTCCGCGAAGGAGATGTCGCCACGCTCGCAGAGCACGACCGTGTTCGCCCAGTTGCCCGAGGACAGGCAGCGGCCGCCATCGACCAGGGTGCCGCTGGCGCTGGCTTCCGCCGAGCCTTCCATGACCGAGGCCAGGTAGGAGCTGCCACCGGCCGCGAAGGAGGCCGACTTCCACGGCACCGTGCTGAGCACGCTCACGCCGGGCGCCGCCAGTTCGACCTGGTCGGTACGCTGCGAGAAGGAAGCGAGCTGCTTGTTGCTGTCGATGGCGGCCACCGACACCACGCTGGAATAGGACGCCGGATAGCTGTGGCGCGTGTTGCCGTCATTGCCGGCGGCGGCGATGCTGAGGATGCCGGCGGCTTCGAGATCGGCGAAAGCACGTTCTTCGGTGCGGCTCTTGGTGCTGCCACCCAGGCTCATCGAAATGATCTTCGAGCCGGCGGTGCGGCAGCGATTGGCGGCGTCGACCAGCGTCGAGCTGTAGCTCCAGCCGCAGCTCGCACCGTCGAAGACCTTGACGATGTAGAGCGGGGCCGAGCCGGGGCTGACGCCGACCACGCCGACCGAATTGTTGGCCGCCGCCACGGTGCCGGCCACGTGCGAGCCGTGGCCGCAGGTGTCATTGTTCCAGCCGCTGGGGTAGCCGCCGACCACGTTCAGCGCGGTGTCCTCATGAGCCGTGCTCAGGCCGGAGTCGATCACGCAGACCTGGATGCCCGCACCGGTGGGTGCGCCATTGTCGATGGCGCCATTGCGGTCGGCGTCCCAGATGTCGCGCGCCTTGACCAGGTCGATGCCGTAGGGCACCTGCTGGGCCATCGGCATGCGGATCACGTCTTCCTCGATGTACTCGATGTTCGGGTTGTTGGCGAGGCCGTTGAGGGCCTGCACCGGCACCGATACCGCGAAGGCGCCGAGATCGCTGAAGCTGTGGTGGACCTGGCCACCCGCATTCGCCAGCGCCTGCGACACCTGCGGGCCCTTGCCCTCCTTGAACTTGACCCAGACGCGTTCCATGTCGGCCGCAGAGGCCAGCGAAACAAGCCCGAAGGACAGCGCGAGCCCGACGGCTCCGGCCAGATGATTCTTCCGCATTGTGATGGATCCCCGATGATTCGACGGCCGCAGGAGCAAGCCGGCAGTGAGCGGGACTGGACCTTCGGGCCCATGACGTCCCTTGTTCCCCGATCCGCGCCCTTGGCCATGGCCAGCGGCGGATCGCACGACGTCGGGCCCCCCGGCCCGAACCGGGGCGCACCTTAAGCGATGAATGCCGGGTGAACAATAAAGAATTCGTTGGATTATTCGTTTCTGCGGAAACTTTCCGACGAACGGTCGTTTCCGGGCTGAGCAATCGCGTCGCGAATGGCCGCGTCAGCCCGATGCGGAAGACCCGGCCGGCCCATAGTGTCGCCTTGCGAAGGCCCGCGCGAAGGCCAGCAGGTCGGGCAGGGTCGCCACCGGATGGACCGCCCAGCCCTGCTCGTCGCGGGCGCGTTGCAGCCATTTCCACGCCGGGTAACGGGCGGCGTAGCGCTCCCAGTCGCTCGAGATATTGAGCGCCAGCGTGCCGCCGCCGCCGGCCTGGGCAAGCGCGCGCGCGCAGAGCTCGAATCCGGTGATGCCGTGCTCGTCCGGCGAGTCGAACATCGTCGATGCGCCGTCGTCGGAGACCACCAGGACGTGGGTGGGTCGCCCCAGCTTCACGCGCGCGGCATGGGTGTCGCGCAGCGTCGGCAGCGGGAACTGCGTGGCGCCGCCGTAGTAGGCGACCAGGATCGCCAGGCACTCGTCGGCCGAGCGCACGAAACCGGGGGTGCTCATGGCCTGGTTGCGCCCGGACCACAGCGTGACCTGCACGGCAGCGCCTGCGCGCAGGGCCGACAGGCAGATCACCGCACCGGCCAGGGCAGGCCAGGACAGGGCACTGCGCGGATCGGGCATCGAGCCGGAACTGTCCACGTACAGATCGAGATCGAGCGGCCGGCGCGCCGCTTCGGACCCTGGCTGGGTGCCGATCTGGCGCTGCACCGTGGTCAGGCCCGGGATCGGGCGCGGGCTCAGGGCCAGGCTGGCCTGCCAGTCGATGCGTTCCAGCGGCTCGCCCGGCTCCCAGGGATCGAGGCCCTCGGGCAGAGGATCTTCGCTGCGCGCGGCCGGCAGCGCGGGGAAGGGCACGAGATAAGGCTGGGCACGCTCGCGGTAGTAGCGGATGGCGGCGGCGGCGGGGTCGAGCTTCATGCCGGCCAGGCGCAAGAGCTCGCCGTACTGGTAGGGATCCCGGGTCTGGCCGCTGGCCGCCAGGCTGGAGGCGCGTTCTGATGCCTCCTCGCCCTCGCCCATGGCCTCCTCGCCGATGCCGATCAGCTCGGGATCGGCACCGGGATGGCGGATCTCGCGGCGCTCGTCGGCTTCGATGGCGGTCAGGCCCTCGGGATTCCCGCCGAGACCGGCGTGGCGCGTGTCCAGCAGCGACGCAAAGGCTTTCTGGGCGTTCTGGTCCTCGATCAGCCAGGGCAGCACCAGCAGGGCAAAACTGCCGATGCCATCCAGCCAGTGGCGGCTGTAGTGGCGTACCAGGCGTGCGGCCAGACGGGCATCGGTATCGAGTTCGGGAGCCAGCGGCAGGCTGCCGGTGAGTTGGCCGGGCTCGAGGCCCCACAGCAACTCGTAGATCCGCAAGTACAGTGTCCACAGTTTCGAGTCCGGACCATCGCGGTTGCCGGCGACGACCTTGGCCATCAGTTCGGCCATGCGCAGCCCGGCCGAGCGTTGCAGGCGATCGTTGATCAGCAGATCGGTGTAGAGGTTGGCGATCAGCGGCGCGTGCTGGTGCAGGTTCGGCAGCGCCGGCAGCATCCGCGCCAGCGAGCGGGTGTGTTCGGTCACCGAGGCCGGTGCATGGACGTGGTGGCCGATCTCGTGCGCCAGCACCTCGACCGCGTACGTGTCGAGTCCCAGGCCACGGACCTGTTCGAGATCGATGACCACGGTCTGGTCGACCAGCCGGATCATTGCGAAGCTGCCGCTGAGCCCCTCGTCCTGCGCAGCCTTGCTCGATGCCAGCAGCAGCGGCGGGCGCAGGCGGGTGTACGGGCTCCACGCCGCCAGCGCCTCGGGCCAGGCGGCGGCCCACTGCGCGGCAAGGTCGCGTGCGCTCATCGGGCGGGCAGGGCGATCAGCGTCGCAGCGTGGCTGAGTGGATGGGTCAGCACCAGCAGCTCGCCGGCGCTGGCCGCACTGCTGATGCCGCCGAGCGGGCCGGCGTCGAAACGCATGCCAGGGCCGCTCAAGACCTGTCCCGCCAGCGCCCAGCCCGCGGGCAGTGTCAGCGTCGGTTTTCCCGGCGCATCCGGCGTCGCATGCAGCGCGCTGCCATAGGCATCGGCCATCACCTCGAAGCCCTGGCCACCTGACACCAGCAAGAGGCGCGAGCCGTGTGCGACCACCAAAGGCGGCTGTGGAAAGCGCCCGCCATAGCCGACGAAGGCGCCGAGATGACCGGCCACGCGCGGCAGCGAGGCCTCGAGATCCGGGCGAAACCAGCGCTCGCGCACCAGGCGCTCGCGCATCGGGGCATCGATCGCCTCGGCTGCGACGCCGAGTGCGGCGGCGAGCAAGGCGGCATCCAGCGTGGCGACGCGCTCGAGTGCGCTGTCACGGTACTGCACGAGCCCGCAGGCCCAGGCCGCGACCTGGCCGGCGCGCAGCGCCTCGTCGGGCGTGCGCGCCACGCGACAGGCGGCGAGGAAGCGCTCGCGCCACGGAGTACCGTCGCCGTGCGCTTGCCAGTGCACGAGTGCGTTGGCCAGCGCCGTCAGCAAGGCGCGCGGGGCTTGCGCGAGCAGGGCCGGTGCGGCCGCGGCCAGTTCCTCGAAAGCGGGTCCGATCTGCGGCGCGCGCCCCTCCGGCCCGATCCAGCGCTGCCCCAGCAGCGCCAGGCCGATGTCGTA
>JANJUH010000149.1 GCA_024710675.1 Lysobacterales bacterium | reverse complement strand
AACCGTAGATCCTCCGTTCCCCGTCAAGCGGTTTTCTGTGGTTGTTTGGCGCTGGCGACGAGGCGTTGGCTGTCCCACGGTTGGTTGGTCCGGAACATGGCATGGATGCCGTGGAGCAGCTTCCTTGAGACGGCGCAAATGGGTTGCTTGCCTTCCTTGCCGCTGGCCTGGAGACGCTCGACGAAGACCTTGAGGTTCGGGTCGTGGCGGGCTGCCGTTAGGGCGGGCATGTAGAGCGCGGCGCGCAGGCGGGCGTTGCCGCGCCTGGAGATTTTGGGCTTGGTCTGCACGCTGCTGCCCGATTGCTTGCTCATCGGGTCGAGTCCGGCGTACTTCACCCAGGCCTTGGCCGACAGATCCTCGGGTAGCACGATCAATTCGGAGAGAATGGCCACAGCCGAGGTGTCGGCGATCCCTTTGACCGTGAGCAGCAGCTCGAAGCGCCGAAGGGTGTTGGGGTCGGCGGCGATCAGGGCACGGGCCTTCTCGACGAGCTTGGCCCGCTCCTTCTCCAGGGCGCGCAGCAGGCGACGGAACATCGCGACGACTTCCCGTGGGGTTTCGGTGGTCGCCTCGGCAGCGTGCAGGCGATTGCCGAAGGCGTCGTGCTGACGGGTCAGCAAACTGATGCCGCGGCCGATCTTGTGGAGCGCGAAGGCGTTCGCCGGCGGTGCTCTCCAGGGCACGAAGTCCATGCGAGCGCCGAACTCCGCCAGGTCGAAGGCGTCGCTCGCATCGGTCTGCTGGTTGCGTGCCATGGCCTCGACGAAGCGCCGGGCCTGCCTGGGGTTGACCACCATCAGCGGGATGCCGGCCTTGTCCAGGGCGAAGGCCAGATCGAGGTGATACACCCCGGTTGCCTCCATCGTGACCCGGCACTCACCCTTCTCGCCGATCCACGCGATCAGTTCGACAATGCCTTTGGGCGTGTTGTCGAACTTGCGCTGCTTGCGCCTGCCGTCAACACGCAGCATCGCCACGTCGAGCTTCTTGGCACTGATGTCGATGCCGATCGAATTCATGAGTCTCTCCCGCAGTTGCGATAGGCTAGACCCCGTCGGTTCCCCGACCTTGCACCCCCGTCCCGCGACCTTGCGATGCGAAATGCCGGCACGCCGGCTTTCTGGATCCTCCACGCGATTGGACGAAGAAGGCGGGGAGCCGATCTACGAACAGGATCAGCAAGAGCTGTCCTCAGGAGCGAACGGCTTCCCCGACAGAGCAAGACCAGAGCACAACGATTCGGGCTGATCGTCAAGCCTTCAGGGATCTCTGATGACCCTCTCAGAGCCTCAAAAGCACCATCAAGATTCATCTCCAAGAAGCTCAAAAAGCAGCGCAAGAGCAACATACAAGGAGCGCGCTCTGCGCGCGAAGAGGCCTCGCCGCAAGATCCATCGCGCCCGAGGGCGCTCCTACGTCGGGGTGGCGGCTTCACCGCTTCTCGTAGGAGCGCGCTCTGCGCGCGAAAAGGCCTCGCCGCAAGATCCATCGCGCCCGAGGGCGCTCCCACGTCGGGGCGGCGGCTTCTCCGCTTTTCGTAGGAGCGCGCTCTGCGCGCGATCAGTCGATCAGCCCTCGCGCGCGGCGATCGCCCGCCGAAGGGCTGCCGGCAACAGCGCCGACAATTCGGCGTGCAGCTTCGATTCGTGGCGGCTCCACCACAGGCCGGCATAGACCAGCGCGATGCCGAGCCCGCCCAGCACCAGCGTGAACAGCAGGCTGTCCTCGAAGACCTGGTAACTCAGGTAGCCGAGATAGCCGATCACACCGAAGGCCCCGAAGACCACGAACACCCGGCGCGCCAATGCCGCACCGATCAGGATCAGGCCGACGTTGATCGCGCAGTAGACGAGCTTGCCGAACTCCGAGCCCGAGTCCTGCGAGGACAGGCCACCCCAAAAGGTCAGCACGCCAACGACGTAGAGCCAGAAGGCAAAGTCGCGGCGATCGAGTCGACCCTGCCCGGCGTGCTGGCGCAGCTCGATCCACAGCGCGATGCCTACCATTCCGACGCCAAACAGCATCGAGATCGTCGCGCGCAGTTTCCACCCGGCCTCGCTGAACCAGCCCTCCTGGTCCTGCGCCAGGAAAGCGGCGACATCCATGCTCAGGTACCACAAGGTCACCGCGATCGGCAGCATCGCGAAGGGCAGACGGAAGCGCCACAGCACCACGGCACCGGCGGCGAGCGTCGCGAACTCCATCATCAGCCAGCGCCAGTCGATCCAGTAGTGGTAGTCGCGATAGGACTGATCGCCACTCCAGGCCCCGCTCACGTGCTGCAGCGCAAAGACGATCATCGGCGCAGTCGCCACCAGCAGCGCCGCCATCGTGCCGGCAGCGACCGGCTGGCGGTGCACCTCGACGAAGCGCCGCGTCAGCGCCCAGGCCAGGATCGCCACGCCGATGCCAAACACCAGCAGCGGCCACGCACCCATGGCATCCCAGGCGATGGTGATGAAGATCGAGATGGCTCCGATCGCGATCAGGCCGCCGAAGTAGTAGAGCAGGTGCGCCATCTTGAAGCGGGCCACCGGACTCGCCGACTCATGCGCGAGCAGCCATTGCCAGAGCGCCTCGGCCTGCGCTGCCGGCAACACGCCGGCCGCAGCGGCCTCTTCCAGTTGCGACTTGCCGACCGCGATGCGCATGGGCTGTTTCCCTGGCGGGGAGTTCACGAGCAGTCTACGACTCCTCAACGCCACCCGAACGTGCCGCTGCCGCGCGGAATCGGCGCATGCGCCCGGGCGCTATCCTCCGCAGCCTCTTGCGCCCACCCTGCCCCGCCATGACCCTGATCCAGAGCAAGCAGCTCAACCGCGCCGAAGTCGTCGACCAGAACTTCCAGGCCTTCGTCCGTGGCTGGCCGGCCTCGCGCACCGGCGGCGTCGATGCCGGCGCCTTCGGTGCCGACCGCCGACTCGGCCGCGAGGATTTCCGCGAGCTGCTGATCTCGCAGTTGATCAGCCGCCACCTCGACCTGATGGCGCGCGTGCTGCGCGTGCAGAACAAGGTCTATTACACGATCGGCAGCTCCGGCCACGAAGGCAACGCGATGGTCGCGCGCGCCGCCCGCCACACCGACCCGGCCTTCCTGCACTACCGCTCCGGCGCCTTCATGGCCGAGCGCTTCCGCAAGCTGCCGGGCATGGACCCGATCATGGATTCGGCACTGTCCTTCGCGGCCAGCAAGGACGATCCGGCCTCCGGCGGCCGCCACAAGGTCTGGGGCAGCAAGCCCTTGTGGGTGCTGCCGCAGACCTCGACGATCGCCAGCCACCTTCCGAAGGCCTACGGCACCGCGCTCGCGATCGCGCAGGCGCGTCGACTCGGACAGACCTTGCCGATCCCGGCCGACAGCATCGTCATCTGCAGCTTTGGCGACGCCAGCGCCAACCACGCCACAGCCCAGGTCGCCTTCAACACCGCCGAGTGGGCCGCCTACCAGCAGCTCGATGCGCCGGTGCTCTATGTCTGCGAGGACAACGGCATCGGCATCTCGGTGCGCTCGCCGGCGGGTTGGATCGGCGAGAGCTTCTCGCAGCGCCGCCACCTCAAGTACTTCCGCGCCGATGGCCTCGACCTCGCCGCCGGTTACGAGGTCGTTGCCGAGGCCGTCGAGTGGTGCCGGCGCGAGCGCCTCCCGACCTTCCTGCACTTGGGCACGACGCGCCTGATGGGCCACGCCGGCACCGATTTCGAGATCGAGTACCGCGCCATCGAGGACGTCTGGGCGAGCGAGGCGCGTGATCCGCTGCTGCGCTCGGCCGAACTTGCGCTGGCCCATGACCTGTACACGCCCGACGAATTGCTGGCCTTGTACGAGGACATCCGCAAGCGTTGCTTTGCCGCCGCCGAAGTCGCTGCAGCGGGTCCCAAGCTGACCACGCTCGCGGAGGTGATCGCGCCACTCGCGCCGTCGACACCGCCTGCAGTCATGGCCGAGGCGACGCGCACACCCGAGCCTGCCGCGCGCGTTGCGCACTTCGGCAGCGAGGCCCAGCTCCCCGAGAACCAGCCGGCGCGCCACCTGGCAATCCTGATCAACCAGGCGCTCAACGACGTGCTGCTGAAGTACCCGGAATCGCTGCTGTTCGGCGAGGACGTGGCGCAGAAGGGCGGCGTCTACACGATCACCAAGGGCCTCTGGCAGAAGTTCAAGGGCGCGCGCGTGTTCAACACGCTGCTCGACGAGACCTCGATTCTCGGCCTCGCCCAGGGCTTCGCGAACCTCGGCCTGCTGCCCTTGCCGGAGATCCAGTACCTCGCCTACTACCACAACGCCTGCGACCAGATCCGCGGCGAGGCCTGCTCGCTGCAGTTCTTCAGCAACGACCAGTACCGCAACCCGATGGTCGTGCGCATCGCCGGCCTCGGCTACCAGAAGGGCTTCGGTGGCCATTTCCACAACGACAACTCGATCGCCGCGCTGCGTGACATCCCGGGCCTGACGATCGCCTGCCCCAGCCGCGGCGACGACGCGGCGATGATGCTGCGCACGCTGATGGCGATGGCCAAGGTCGACGGCCGCGTTTCGGTCTTCCTCGAGCCGATCGCGCTCTACATGACCAAGGACCTGTACGCGACGGGCGACGGCCTCTGGCAGTTCGCCTATCCCGCGCCCGACCAGGCCATCGCGCCCGGCGAGCCGAGGATCTATGAGCCCGCAGCCACCGACCTGCTGATCATCAGCTACGGCAACGGCATCCCGATGAGCCTGCGCGCCGCCAAGGCGCTGGCCGACGAGCAGGGCGTGCACACGCGGGTGATGGACCTGCGCTGGTTGCAGCCGCTCAACGCCGAGGCGATCTGCGCGCACGCCAACGCCTGCGAACGGATCCTGATCGTCGACGAAGGCCGCAAGAGCGCCGGCATCGCCGAAGGCGTGGCGATGGCGCTGGTCGAGGGCGGCCACGGCGGCAAGCCGATCGCCCGCGTCTGCGGCAGCGACACCTACACGCCGCTGGCGGCGGCAGCGAACCTGGTGCTGCCGTCGGACGAGAGCGTGTTGGCCGCCGCGCGGGATCTGGTGCAGCGCGCGTAGCCCGCGTTGACCGCCAAAGGCGGGCTACGCGGGGAAACACGCCGCAAGTCCACGCGGGTAGCGCCTGCGGCGCAACCCACGCTACCGCCGCAAACGTAGCCCGCGTTGCCCGGCAGGGGCGGGCTACGCGGGAACGCGAGCCTCAGCGCGAGGCCTCGGCGTAGTCCTCGTCGTCCATGTCCCCCTCGCCCTCGTGGGCGACCGGATGGGCCAAGGCCTGGCCACCGGACAGCCGTGCCAGCACCGGCTTGACCTGCCTTGCCGCGCGCTGTGTCCACCAGAGCCGATGCGCCCAGTAACCCATGCGCGCCGCGAGAATGCCGGCGACCGGCAACCAGGCGCCCCAGGCGCCCAGGGGCAGCGCCAGCAGCGACAGGACCGCGGCCAGCACCAGGATGTCGAGCGCATCGTCCGAACGCACGAACACCACATCGACGCCGGGCAGGTTGCGCTTGACCTTGAAGTGCTCATAGCCGATCGCCATGGCCCGCCCGACGCCGCTGACCAGCATGAAGAATGGCAGCAGCGTGTTTTGCAGGGGATTGCCCCAGTCCTGCCACTGCGCGGCGAAGTGGACCATGGGCAGGGCAATCAGGGTCGCACCGATTGCCGACGCGACACTCATCCAGGTTCCGGGGTTCAGTCGGCGTGCCGGGCGTTCATGGCTGCCCGCATGCACTGCCGAGACCACGGTCAGCGCTTCGAGTGCCCGCTCCTCGCGACGGTGGCTGGCGCTCAGCAACTTGGGATAGAGCAGCAGGCGCAGCCCGTCCTGCAGCACCGACACCAGCGCGTTGAACAGCAGGAAGGCGAGCAGGCCGGCCGGCGTCCACGACAGCATGTAGGCCCCGAAGAGCAGCCAGCTCCAGGTCCCGAGGTTCTCGGCAATCCGTCGCCGGTAGCGCTGCTGGCCGTGCGCCCGCATGAAGGTACGGGCGCGCAAAGCCGTGCTGCGCAGCGCTTCCACGCTCTGTGCACCAAGCGCTTCACGACGCCACGACAGGGGCAAGGACAGGAAAGCGAGGATCATCGTTGGCTGATGAAGGACACGGTCTGACGGGGCGGGATGATCGCACGGTTGCTCGCTCGAAGATCACGCATTGTCACCGGACTCCTGCGCTGGCGGCTTTCCCGGCGTCACCCGGATCATCACGCCAGCCCCCTCCCGGCCCATCAGGCGGCAAGGGCCGCAAAGGCATCGCGTGTCAGGTTCTCCGGCTCGCCGTCGGTGACGTGCACATCGTCCTCGATGCGGATGCC
>JANJUH010000128.1 GCA_024710675.1 Lysobacterales bacterium | reverse complement strand
GTAGACGAGATGTCGCAATTCGTGCCACACGTTGATCGCTAAGCGCACCGTGCTCGCTTCCATCGGCTTTTAGTTGGAGACACACTTGTCGTCCGGCTGCCGCTGGCTTGGAACGTAGGCGTATTCCTTGACGGTGGTGATGCCCGTGCTGTCGGGCGCTTCGGCGCCGCCGTCACCGGCGGCCACGGGCGCATCGCTGCCACCGCCATCCTGCTGGCTCTGTGCACTGCTGCTGGCACCGCTGTCGGTGGGCGTCTTCATCCGGTACATCCCGTAGCCCACGAGGGCGAGGATGACCAGGAGGACGACGAAGTAGAAACCCGGCTTCGGTTGGCCGTTCATGCGTAGATTCCCCTTGTATGCGTCGGTTGGTGGCGCTCCGGCTCGGTCAATTCGACTGTGCCGGACCCAGTTCCTTCTGCGCCGGCGGCGTGTTGGCGATCTCCGGCGTGACCAGGCCCATGTCCATTTCCAGGCGCTTGAGCGCGTCCTCGGCCATCACCTGCTCCATCTTCTGCTCGGCCTCGATCTCGGCGACGCCGCGGCTCGACAGGTCGGCGGCCACACGCACGGCGCCGCGGTTCTTGTCGATGCGCTCCTGCACCACCTGCTCCAGTTGCCCGAAGTCGGTGGTGACGTTGAAGTTGAAGGTCTCTGCGAGCTTGGCGACCTCGGCTTCGGCCTCGCTCATCTTCAGCTCGGCGTCGTAGCGCTGGATCTTCTCGCGCACCTCGCCGAGCTTCTTGGTGGCGTGCTGGATCTTCGCGAGGCTGTTGTTGTAGGCCTGCTCGTGCATCGCGAGCTGCTCGCGGTTGCTCTCGAGGTCCTTCTTCGCCTTCTCCATCTCGAGCGCGAACTTGGCGGCGGTGGCGCGGTCACCGGCCTTGAGATAGGCCTTGGCCTGCGCCTCGAGCTGCTGGATGTGGCGCTCGCCTTCGCGTACCTGGCGGGTGACCTTCTCGACAAGGCCACGGTACTGTTCGAGGCCGACGCGACCGTTCTTCAGCTCTTCGACCGAGCGGTCGTACTCGTAGCGCATCTGCGCGACCGGATCGGCCTCCCAGAAGAAGTTGGCGAGCTTGTTGATCTGCGCACGCAGCGCACCCCAGAACTTCTGGAAGATCATCACGGGACTCCTCGATCGAATGGTTTGCGGGTGACGGCACCGCCGCCGTCACGCTGGGTCACCGATCATAAACGCGATCTTCGCGCGCAGACCGAAAAGACACCGCAGCGGGCGTCAGGGTGGTGTGAATGGGGCACCTGAGGAGCAATCCAGCGACTGCTGAGTGGTGAGTGGCAGAAGCGTCGGCATGAATGCCGACCCACGGGCTTGCGCAGCTTGGGTGGGTCCGGATTCATCCGGACGCTTTTTGAGGCAACACGAGGGAAGCGAAGCATGCGAGCGGCAGAAATCTGGCCGGCGCGCGCCCCGCCACTCACTCACCACTGAGCGCGCCGCAGGCGCGCGGACCACTCACCGCTTCCTCTTCCCCAGCAAGTCATAGAGCGCCCGGTACTCCTGCGCCACCTTGTGCCCGGGCTCGAGGTAGACCAGGGGCCGGCATGCCTCGTGGCTTTCCTTGATCTTGATGCTCGAGGAGATGTACTGCGGCAGCACCGGCAACTTTTCGGCGATCAGCTCCTCGACCACGCGCGTCGGCAGGTTCGAGCGCGCATTGAACTGGTTGACGACGATGCCCTCGACCTTGAGCTTCTTGTTGTGGTCGGCGCGGATCTCGTCGACGTTGTCCATCAGCCGGTACAGCGCCTGGCGCGAGAACTCGTCGCAATCGAAGGGAATCAGGCAGCGATCGGCGCCGATCAGTGCCGAAAGCGTGTAGAAGTTCAGCGCCGGCGGGGTGTCGATCCAGATCTGCTTGAACTCCTTCGACAAGGTGGCCAGTGCCTCGCCGAGCTTCATGATCTTGAACTTGCTCTCGAGCTTGTTCTGCAGCTCGGCCAGGCGCCCATCAGCTGCCATCACGGCGAGATTCTCGAAGGGCGAGGGCGTCACGAACTCGGCCGGATCGCGCGCGCGCAGCCGGTAGGAGAGCGTCTCCTCGAAGAAATCGGCCACGCCGGCTTCGGGCGCGGTCTCGCTGCCGAGCAGGTAGCGTGTGGAATTGGCCTGGGCGTCGAGGTCGACGACCAGCGTGCGGATGCCCTGGCTGGCCGCGATCGCGGCGAGGTTGCAGACGATCGTGGACTTGCCCACCCCGCCCTTCTGGTTGAAGACGACCCGGATCATGCGTTTTCTCCGTCTGGCCTCCCCGCCGCCGCGAGTATAGGCATGGCGGGGCAGAGCCCAGGCTCGGGCAGTGGTGGACTCATCAGCGCACGCCAGCGCCAGATCGGGTTGACATCAAGGCATCGACCCAACCCGGCTTTTCCGTGCCCTCGTGCCCTCGTGCCCTCGTGCTCAGCGCAGCAAGGGCGTATCGAGCGTGCGCAGCTTTCCGCCAGCGACCTGTTCTGCCGTCTCGATGAAGCGCCTGGTGCTGACCGCGCGCACTTTCATCAGGCGGCGGGTGACATCGTCCAGGTTCTTGCGCTCGTTGGTCTTCTGCCGGATTTCGCGGTCGAGGTCTTCGAGCAAAACGACCGCCCGCGCGGTGGTCTCGGCTTTCGAGCCTTCGCTACGCAGCGTGCGCACGTCCTTGCCCCAATCGGCCAGCCAGGCCAGCGTGCGTTGGTAGCGCTCGTCGGAGATGCCGCCGGCGCGGCGCAGGATCTCGAAGCCATAGAACTCGGCGAGACCCTCGGCTATCCAGTCGTCGCGATCGCTGGCGCCGCGGATGCGGGTGGCGACGTGGGTCAGTTCGTGCAGCAGCGTGCTGGTGGCGTTCTCGCTGACCATCGGCCGGTCGAGGTGCAGGTACAGCGAGCGTGGTCCCGACAGGCCACCGCGCCACATCGGGTCGGGTGCCTGCACGATCAGGATCTTGTCGGGCAGCGTACCGAAGGCGTCCTTCATCGTCGGCAGCGTGAAGGACAGGAAGGCCAGCATGTCCATGCGGCGGGCACCCTCGTCGCGCGGGGCGGCGAGCGCGATCTCGCTGCCGGCGATCAGGTCGCGACGGGTGCCGATCGCGCCGATCGCCATCCAGCCGACCGGGCGATCGAAGCGACGGTCGGGGTCGTCGACGCGGAAGCTGCCGTCGGGCTCGGCCAGATAAGGCGTGTCCTTGTGCCAGCCACGGGGCAGGTCGAGGACCAGTCGCGCCCGCGATTGCGCCCCTTTCGTCGCCCGCACCGAGGCGGCCGGAAACACGCGATCGCCCCTGAAAATCGCCCAGTCGCCCGGGAAGTGGCTCCGATAGGTGCCGTCGCTGCGGCGCTGCTCGATGGCGACGCGCCAGCGGATCACGCCGCCGCGCCTGGGCGGCGTCCACACGGCACGCTCACCCTTGCGTTCGAGCTGGCCGTCGGCCTGGATGTCGGAGTAGGCCGCGGGGAAGTGAAAGTCGATCTCGCGGATCTCGCTGGCGCCGCGCCCAAGCGCGAGGCTGCCCTGCGCGCTCTTCGTCTTGGGCTCGGGCTTCAGCGTCCAGGTCAGCTCGTAGGTCTGCGCGGACGCCGTAGCGCATGTGCACAGCAGCAAGAGAGCGAGAACGGCGTGGATGCGCATGCGCAGGAGCCTCCGTGATCTTCCGGCCAGCAGTGTGCCAGCGTTCCGCTGAATCGGCGGCGCCATGGCGATCTGCATCTTTCGCATTCGCCTATCGCGCGTATGCTCGGGCCATGGGACGAAAGTCCCGATGTGTACTCGACAGGCGGGGGAGAGAGCCATGACGGGAACGCTGCGCAAGGGGATCGGGGTCATCGGACTGGTGCTGCTCGCCGGCTCGGCGGCGGTCGCCGACGAGATCAGGATCCGCGCCGACGAGTGGCTGCCGTACAACGGTGGCAGCAACATGAAGCCGCCGGGCTACATGATCGAGATGGCGAAGCTGATCGCCGAGCGCAACGGCCATACCATCCAGTACCGCCACATGCCCTGGGAAGACGCCCTCGATGGCACCCGCCAGGGCAGCTTCGACTGCGTGGTCGGCGCCTACAAGTCCGATGCCGAGGGCTTTGCCTTCCCCGCCCGTGGCTGGGGTTATGGCGACAATGCCTTCTTCGGTTTCTCCGACAATCCCTGGCGCTACAGTGGCATCGCCAGCCTCGAAGGCGTGCGCGTGGGCGTGCTCGAGGGCTACAGCTATGGGGATGAACTGGATGCCTACATCGAGCAGCACAAGGACGACGCCAGCCGCATCGTCGTGGTGCCCGTCGTCGGCCGCGCCATCGTCAAGCTGATCGCGAACCTGGTCAGCCGGCGCATCGATGTCTTCCTCGAGGACAGCAACGTCGCCGCCTACGGCATCGCCCAGTCGAAGATGGAGGAAGGCCGAATCGTCGCGCTGGGTGAGGCTTCGGAGGCCGAGGAGGTTCATATCGCCTGCACGCCGGCGGACCCGCGCGGGAGGCGCTACGCGGACATGTTCGACGCCGGTCTGACCCAACTGCGCGCCAGCGGCGAGCTGGCCCAGATCCTGGCGAAGTACGGGCTGCAGGATTGGGCGCCGTAGGAGCGCCCTTGGGGGCGATGGACTGGCCGCGAGGCCTTTTCGCGCGCAGAGCGCGCTCCTACGGGTGCAGGTAGGTGTACCCCGACAAGCCTGACTCCAGCGCCTCGGCGATGCGCTTGGCTTCGGCGGGCTCGAGCGCGGCATTGGCGAGACGCGCGCGGTAGGCCATGCGCAAGTGGTCGGTGTCGTAGCCGACGTAGCGCAACAGCTCCTCGGTGGTATCGCCCTGCAGCGCGCCCTCGAAGGCGAATCCGGCCGCGCCGGTGCGCACGCTGATCACGTCGGTGTCGCCGAACAGGTTGTGGATGTCGCCCAGGGTCTCCTGGTAGGCGCCGACCATGAACACGCCCAGGTGATAGGGCTTGCCGGCCGGCGGCGCGTGCACGGGAAGGGTGCTCGCCAGCGCCTCGCTGTCGACGTAGTGGTCGATGCGCCCGTCGGAATCGCAGGTCAGGTCCTCGAGCACCGCGCGCCGGGTCGGCGGTTGGTCGAGTCCCTCCAGCGGCACGATCGGGAAGACCTGCTCGAGCGCCCACACATCGGGCATCGACTGGAAGACCGAGAGATTGACGAAAAACTTGTCGGCGAGCCGGTCGGTCAGCTCGGCGACCATGCCCTGCGCGCGCGGATCGGCGAGCGCGCGCTCGCGAACCGCGTGCAGGATTGCGTAGTAGACATCGTCGAGCGCGGCACGCTCGGCGAGGTCGATCGCGCCGAGCGCAAACAGGGTCTGACCTTCCTGCGCGTAGTGCTGCGCCTCTTGCCAGATCTCCTGCGGCGGGCGGTGGTCGAGGCCGGCGTGCAGCTCGGCGAGATGACGCAGCGCGCTCGAACGTCCCAGCGCGGCGGCGCTCGGGTCACCCTCGGGCATGCGTTCGACGGCGGTGACATCCGAGACCATCACCGCGTGGTGCGCGGTCAGTGCCCGCCCGGACTCGGTGACGATGCGCGGCTGCGGCAGGTCGTGCTCGGTGCAGGCCTCGGCAATCGGGTCGACGATGCTCTGGGCGTACTGCAGCAGCCCGTAGTTGATCGAGCAGAAGCTGCGCGAGCGCGTGCCCTCGTAATCGACGCCGAGACCGCCGCCAACGTCGACATGAGTCAGGCAATGGCCGAGCTTGTGGATCTCGACAAAGTAACGAACGGCCTCGCGCATGCCCTGGGCGATGTCGCGCACGTTCGAGATCTGCGAGCCCATGTGGAAGTGCAGCAGCTTCAGCGAGTCGGCGAGGCCAGCCTCCTTCAGCGCCGCCGACAGCTCGAGCAACTGGCCGGGCATCAGTCCGAACTTGGCCTTGTCACCACCGGTGTTCTGCCACTTGCCGGCACCCAGCGAGACCAGCCGCATGCGCACGCCGAGCAGCGGTGCCACGCCCAGTCGGCGCGACTCCTCGATCACCAGCGGCAGCTCGTTGGCCTTCTCGATGACGATGTAGACATCCAGCCCCAGCTTGCGGCCGATCAGCGCCAGGCGGATGTACTCGCGGTCCTTGTAGCCGTTGCAGACCACGACGCCGCCACGGGCCAATGCCAGCACCGCCATCAGCTCGGGCTTGCTGCCGGCCTCGAGGCCGAAGCCGGGACCGGCGTGCGCGACCAGCTCGGAGACCACTCCGCGCTGCTGATTGACCTTGATCGGGTAGACCGCGGTGTAGCCACCGCCGTAGCTGCGCGCGGCCATCGCCTCGGCAAAAGCCTGCTGCAGGCGGCCGAGGCGGTGTCCCAGGATTTCCGGAAAGCGCAGCAGCAAGGGGACACGCAGGCCCTGGCGGCGCGCTTCGGCAACGATGTCGGCCAGCGCCAGAGAGGGACCGCCGGGCCCCTGCGGCTGCACGCTCACCCGGCCGCTGGCATCGACGTCGAAATAGCCTTCGGACCAATGCGGAATGCTGTAGGTGCGGCGCGCCGCGTCGATCGACCAGTGGCTCATCGGGCAGCTCCCGGGCAGCAGGGGTCGCGAAGTCTACGGCACGCGGGTGAATGGCGAGAGCATCAGGCCTTGCACTTCGATGGGCGGGTTTGCTGAATCAAAAGGGGCATGGGGCAAGGGGCAGGGGACCGAGTTGATCGCGCGATCAGTCCTTGGCGCTGGCTTGAAACCCTGCCCCCTGCCCCCTGCCCCGTTCTGAATAGCCGACAAGCGCCTCCGTCGCCGCGCCGCTCACACCTCGTCCAGCACCGCCCGGATGTCCTCGTTGGTGGCGTGGGTCAGGTCCTTGCCGATGCTGCCAGCGACGAGTTTGCCGACCTGAGCGCCCAGTTCGGCGCGCAACTGGCCGAGGAAGCGCGGCGGCGCGACCAGCAGCAGGCGCGTGTAGGCGTGTTCGACACGGCCGTGGTCGAGGATCTCGGCCAGGCCCTTGGCGAATCCGATCGCCGCCTTGTCGTGCGGATCGGTGTGCGGCTCGATCGCATGGCGTGCGCTGTTCGCGCTCTCCTGCGTGCGCGGCGGGCGATCGCTGCCGGTTTCGGCACCGCGGGCGTGGGCTTCGGGGTTCGCGTATCCGCCGATCTCCGCCAGCACGCCGTCGCGGGCCTGCGACTCGAACAGCCGTGCACGGCCGGCGTCGGCCACCAGGATCCAGGTCTTCATCTGCAGGTCTCCATGTCAGCGCGGCGCGGGTGGCCGCCGGAGGCTCCATTCCAGACCGCCGGCGCCCATCGCGTCTTGACCCGCATCAACCGCGCCCGCGCCGGGCCAGCGCGTCGTCGATGCGGCCGAGCAGCGGCGCGATGGCGTCGACGGTGTTCTGGCGGGCGTTGAGGTTCGTGAACGAGAGATCGGCATTCCAGCCGGGGCCCAGCTTGCGGCTGGCGGCGGTGTCATAGGCGCCGATGTCGATCCGGGCGCTGTACTGGGTGCTCGACTGGCCGTAGAAAGTCAGCTCCTGCTGGCCGAGCGGGACCACGCGCGCGACAACCAGGATCTCGGCATGGCGGCGCGCGGCGGCGAGCAGGCGCGGCAGTTCGGCCTGGCGCGACTCCATCGCGCCCAGGCCCGGCACCAGTTCCTCGTCGACCAGCACCATCCGGCTGGCATCGAGGCGCGACTCGATCTCCGACTCGACGACGGCGGCGACGGCCGGGTCACCGATCGCCAGCACGATCACCCGCGGTGGGCCACGGTAGGCTGCGGGGCGCTCCGGCGGATCGGCACTGGCGAGCACGCGCGGGCGCGGTTCCGGGCTCTCATGACGGGCAACGGCCGGCGCGACGGAGGGTGCAGGCGCCTCGACGGCGTCCGCTGCCTTGGCGACCGCCGTGCGCGCCGCAGCAGGCGTCTCGGCGAGGACGGCTGTCGCTGGCGGGATGGCCTCGGCGGGTAGGGTCGGAGCCATCGCCGCCGACGCCGGTCCGGCCGTCGCCGCAGCCTGCATCGGGGCACTCGCCGAAGCCTGGGTTGCCGCCGTATCGACAGGCAGCGCGTCGGCGCTTGCGCCCGCCGCAGAGTCCGCCGCGGGGGTCGCTGTCGGCGCCACCGGCGCCGGCGTTGCCGTGGCCGGCGCGGTGGTCGTGGCCAGCGCCTGGACCGGCGCCTCTCCAGCCGGCTCGGGAGCGCGCATCCACCAGGCCGACACGCCGATCGAGGCGACCAGCAAGGCCGCCGCGAAACCCCATTCGAGCGCTCCAGTACGGCGCCGCGACTGGATCGGTGCGGGTCCTGCCGCGGGCGGCGCCGGTGGAGGCGCGGCCGACGCGACACCGGCGGCGGGCGCTGGTACCGGGGCCAGCGACGGCCGGCGCAGCTCGGCCGGCGTCGGCGTGTTGAGCACGGTGCCGACGGCGGCTGGCACCGGCGGGCGCGGCTGGCCCACGGTGATCGCGCTGTGCACGCCGGCCGCCACCAGGTCCTCGATCAGCGCATGGCAGTCGGGATAGCGATCGGCCGGGTCCTTGGCCACCATGTGCCTCAGGATCTCGGCCAGCTTGGGATCGATGGCCTGGTTGACCGCGCGCACATCCGGCAGCTCGGCCTGCACCACCTCGAGCATCATCCCGAGCGGCGACTCGTCCTTGAACGGCGACTGGCCGGTCAGCATCTCGAAGAAGACGATGCCGAGCGCGAAGATGTCCGAACGCTGGTCGACCGGCTTGCCCAGGCACACTTCCGGCGACAGGTAACCCGGCGTGCCGACGAACTGGCCGGTGCCGGTGAGCTTGCGGTTGAAGTCCTGGCTCGCGATCGCGATGCCGAAGTCGGCCACCTTGACCAGGCCGCGCTGGGTGAGCAGGAGGTTGGCCGGCTTGATGTCGCGGTGGATCACGCCGCGGTCGTGCGCTGTCGCCAGTCCCTGTGCGACCTGCAGCAGGATGCGAGCAGCCTCGCCGGGCTCGAGGCGACCTTCACGCTTCAGGCGCGCGCTCAGCGACTCGCCCTCGACGAACTCCATCGCGAAATAGGGCTGGCCGGCGTCCTCGCCGACGAAGTAGATCTGCACGATGTGCGGATCGTTGAGTTGCGCCATGCTGCGCGCCTCGCGAAAGAAGCGCTCGACGACGCTGGCATCGCCGGCCAGCGATTCCGACAGCATCTTGATCGCGACGAAGCGCTGCAGCGAGGACTCGTGGCCCTTGTAGACCACACCCATGCCGCCGCGCCCCAGTTCGCTGACGATGTCGTAGTGCCCCACCCGGGTGCGTTCTGTCATGGCTCGAGAATCCTTGGAAGCGATCGCTGGGCCGCCGGCCACCAGCCGATGCCGCCCTTTGCAGCAGTGTAGACCCGGCGTGACGCGGCGGCTGCACCGCTGGTCGGGAGCGAAGGAAAGCTCCGCCCGGCTTATGCAGCCATGGCGTATCCCGTGAAAACGTATGCACTGGCCAGCGGGTGACAATCCATCTGGCGCCGTTCAGAAAACACTCAGGCTGAATAAGCCAAACGAGGCCTGAACAGGGATTATGTCCCCATTCATTTTTCTCGGCTTTATTGTCTTGCAATCAATGACTTGCAATATCGGACTTAAACCACCGACCGAGTCGGCGCTCCAATCTGAACGCGTATTCATGCGGCGCCGCACAAAACCCGTCGCTCCGTTGCCCCCGGATGAATGAACAGCATGACTTGCGGCATTGTGTGCGGAACTCTTTCTGCGGCAAGCTATCCATGAGTTCGGGCACAACGCGGCCCGACTCTGGTTCACTCCTCCCCCAATGGTGAACCTCAAAGGCACGGCCGGACCTCCCCATCCACCGTGCCGACCCCCGGCCCCGGGCATCTCCCCAATGCCCGGGGCCAACTATTTCCGGGCTCCGAAAAGCTACGATCTGCTGTCGTACCTGTGCGCGGAGTCTGCTGCCCGATGGCGGCCCTGCTGATCCTCGTCCTCGCCTGGACTGCCTTCGCGGTGGCGGCGCCGGCACCCGAAGCGACCAAGCTCGCCGGCTTGTGCGCCGGCCTCGCATTCGCGCTGCCGCTGGCGCGCCTGCAGCCCCCGCCCGCCGTGCTGTGGCTGATGGCGCTGGGCTGGCTGCCGGCGACGCTCCTTGCACTCGATCCCGCCTGGACATTGCTTGGCAGCGTCGCGCGCGCGCAAGGCCTGCTCGCCGCGCTCGCGATGCTGCTGCTGGCCTGGTGCGCGGGTGGACTGGATGCCCTGGCGCGCCAGCGCGTGCTGGCCGCGATCGCCGTGATCGGTGCGCTGCTGGGCGCCTACGCGCTGCTGCAGCGCCTGGGGCTCGATCCGCTGGCATGGAGCCACGGCGATCCGCGGC
>JANJUH010000493.1 GCA_024710675.1 Lysobacterales bacterium | reverse complement strand
ATAGAGCACCGCGGCCCAGTGCCAGCCGTCGAGCGCGAGCAGCCGTGCGGGCTCCGCGGTGGGCAACAGCAGGAGCGCGGCCACGCCGTAGATCACCAGCAGCACCGCCTGCGAGGACAGCCGGCGCAGCAGCTGCTTTTGGGCTAGCGCATACACCGCCCAGGTCGCCGCCGCGCCGACGATCAGCCAGCCGCCGAGCGTGTAGCCGGCAGGCTCAACAGCGCGCCCGCGCTGCTCGGTGAAGAAGAGCAGCAGGCCCGTCAGCACCGCGGCATAACCCAGCCACTGCAGCGGCCCGAGCCTTTCCTTGAACACCACGACGCCACCGAGTGCCATCAGCAGCGGGGCGAGTTGGATCAGCAGCTGCGCGTTGGCCGGCGTGGTGCGCGCCAGCCCGAGGATGTAGCCCACGTAGTTGCCGATCAGCCCGAGCGCGGCGATCGCGAGCAGTCCCCAGGCCGCACTGGCAAGGCCGCGGTATTGCCCGAACTGCCCGCGCCATCCCATCCAGGCCCCGAGCAGGCCGAAGGCGACGAGGAAGCGGAACCAGGTCAGCGTCCAGGCATCGAGCTGCTCGAGCGCCAGCTTCAGCGCGACCGGCAGCGTCGCCCACATCAGCGCGGTGGCGATGGCAAGCGCGAGCCCGAGCCGCCAGCGGCCGCTCGGGGCGTGCAGGATGGCCACGGGCGCGCGCCCGGCCTGGCGGTCAGCGACCCATTGCCTCGCGTGCAGCGCGGAACTCGTTGCCCTCGTACCACTTGGGCCACTGCGTGCCATCGGCGAGGTCGCGCACGACGGCGTGGATCAGCTCTGAGTCCTGCACCAGGCCCGAGAGGTCCCAGTCCGCGCGGTACTCGTCGCTGGGCTTGTGGTAGTCCCTGGCAATGTAGTCAGCCGCCACCTGGCGACCGTAGGCCTCGCCCTTTTCGACATGGTCGATGCCGTTCTTCGGATACAGCGCCGGGACGCCGGCGCGGGCGAAGTTGAAGTGGTCGGAGCGGTAGTAGAAGCCTTTCTCCGGGGTCGGCTCGCCGACGACGATGCGGCCCTGGCCGGCGGCGCGATCGCGCAACAGGTCCTCGAGTTCGGAGTTGCCGTAGCCGATGACCACCACATCGCGGGTCGGGCCGATGATCTGCATCGCATCGACGTTGATAGCCGCCACCGTGTCCTTCAGCGGGTACACCGGGTTCTCGACGTAGTAGCGCGAACCGAGCAGCCCGGATTCCTCCAGTGTCACCGCGAGGAAGAGCACCGAGCGCTTTGGCTGCGGTCCGCGCGCGATGGTTTCGGCGATCTCGAGCAGCGTCGCGATGCCGGTGGCGTTGTCGATGGCGCCGTTGAAGATGCCGTCGTCCTTGGCGTTGAAGGTGCGGCCGAGGTGGTCCCAGTGCGAGGTGAAGACAATCACCTCCTCCGGGCGCTCGCTGCCACGCACCAGGCCCAGCACATTTTGCGACTCGGCGCGGCGCACGCGGCTGCTGACGCCCATCGAGGCGGTGGCGCCAAGCGGGATCGCGCGGAAGCCTGGCTGGTTGGCGGCGGCGCGCAAGGTCTTCAGGTCACGACCGAGGCGCGCCAGCAGGCGCTCGGTGGCCGGCGTCGTGATCCAGCCACGGATGCCGAGTGGCGGACGGTCGGCCGGTTGCGGCAGGTCGAACTCGGCGCCGCCGAAACTGTTCTGCACCACCTCCCAGCCGTAGGCCGCGCCCTCGTCGTCGTGCACCACCAGCGCCGCCGCGGCGCCCTGGCGCAGTGCCTCCTCGTACTTGTAGGTCCAGCGGCCGTAATAGGTCATCGCCGGGCCGCGGAAGAGGGTCTCGTCGCCGGTCTCGAAGCCGGGATCGTTGACCAGCACGATCACCGTCTTGCCCGCCACGTCGATGCCCTCGTAATCGTTCCAGCCGAGCTCGGGCGCGTTGACGCCGAAGCCGGCGAACACGAGTTCGCTGTCGGCCACGTCGACCGCAGGGTCCTCGCGCAGCGTCTGGATCACCACCTCGCTGCCGATCGCCAGCGTCTCGGTGTTGCCATCCGGCAAGCGGACCGCCACCGCGCCCTTGGGCTCGCTGCTGATCTCGACCATCGGCACCGCCTGGCGGTAGCTGTCGCCGTTGCCGGGCGCCAGGCCAATGCGCGCGAACTCGCGTTCGAGATAGGCCACGGTCTTGCGCTCACCCGCACCACCGGGCTGGCGACCGCCGAAATCGTCGGAGGCCAGGATCTTCAGGTGCGCGGCCAGGTCCTCGGCGCGGATCGCCGCATCGGTGGCCGGCGATTCGGGGATCTTCGGCGCCGCTTCGTCGGCGACCGGTGCCGCCGTTTCGGCCGCAGGCGCCGCGGCGGCCGGCGTTTCGCTGGCGGGCTTGTCGCCGCAGGCGGCGAGCAGCAGCGAGAGCGCCAACAAGGAGGTGTGGACGGGCTTCATGGGAACTCCAGCCGTGACACGGGGCCGCGGAGGATAACCCCCACCGGGTAGTGCCGGGGCCGGGAGGCTGTCACGGATCGTCCGAACGAGACCCGGATCAAGCCAGCCAGTTCTCCACGCGCAAACCCTCCACGCGGCAGAACTCGCCGAGGTTTTCGGTCACCAGGCACAGTCCGGCGGCGCGAGCTTGCGCGGCGATCCAGAGATCATTGGGGCCGATCGGCGTGCCAGCCTGCTCCAGCGTCAGGCGGATCGCGGCGTAGTGGCCATCGACCTCGCCATCGAGCGCCAGCACCGGGATCACCGCGAGCAACTGCTCGACGCGCTCGCTCAGCCGCGCCGATCCGCGCTTGCGTGCGCCGAAGCGCAGCTCCCCGGCGACGACAATCGAGGTGCAGACCGAGTCCTCACCGACGCCCTGCAAACGCTGCATCGCCGGGCCCCGTGGATCACGGATCAAGGCCGACAGGATGTTCGTGTCGAGCAGATGCGTCGGCGAGGCGCTCACAGTCGCACATCGTCCAAGGGCTGTAGTCCGGCGTCGATATCGGCAATGGCCTCATCCAAGGGCGCCCAGCCGGCCAACAAGGACAGCAGCGATTGCGTCTTCACAGGCTCGAGGATCAGACGCTCGCCTTCCTTGCGCAGGATGGCCTGGTCACCCGGCAACTCGCATTCGCGCGGAATACGCACAGCCTGGTTGCGGCCATTGCGGAACAGACTGACGCGACGTTCGGGGTTCATGGGCGGTTCCTCGGGTGGGGCAGGAAGCCGGAAAGTTTCGGGTGGCCATGTGGGAAGGCGACAGTTTCCCGATCCGACGCCGAATCGTAGCATATGGCGAGGCATATGCTGGCAGCCCGGATCTTGTGGACAGGGGGCAACGGAAGAGGTCAGGGAACCCGCGAGGCTGGTCACTCGCGCTCAGGGGCTCCTTGCCCTACCCGACAAGATCCCGACAACCATGGACTAGCAACCGCCATTCAGTCCTGTACGCGCTTTTCTCGAGCCCCTTTCCCCTCGTGGGAAAGGGGTTGGGGAGAGGGGGCGGCAGCAACGCCCCAGCAAGATTTCACAGCGAAAGCCTTCCGCTTTGGGCGCCGCAACGGTCTCTTCCCCCTGGCCCCTTACATCGTCGTCACCGCAAGCCGTTCCCCCTTGCCCGGCAGCGCTGGCATGCTGGTTCGATGAGCGAGCCGTCGACCACCACCACGCTGCGCCCGGCCACGCCGGCCGACGCCCCGGCCATTGCGGCGATATACGCAATCCATGTGCTCGGCAGCAGCGCGACCTTCGAGATCGACCCGCCTTCGCCCGCCGAGATGGCCCAGCGCATCGCCGCGGTGCAGGACCTCGGCCTACCCTGGTGGGTGGCCGAGCGCGAGGGATGTCTCGCCGGCTACGCCTACGCCGGCAGCTATTGGCCGCGCCCGGCCTACCGCCACACCTGCGAGGATTCGGTCTACCTCGCGCCGTGGGCGATGGGCCGCGGCCTGGGAGGCACGCTGCTCGCGCGTATCATCGACGAGGCGCGCGCCGCCGGGCGCACGCAGATGATCGCGGTGATCGGCGGCGGCAACGAGAACCCGGCTTCGATCGCGCTGCACGAGCGCCTCGGTTTTCGCCAGGTCGGCACCTTCGAGCGCGTCGGCTGCAAATTCGGGCGCTGGCTGGACACCGTGCTGATGCAGCGCGCGCTGTGAGCGGCTATAAGCCCGACGTCACCCCGAGCACCCCGCCCATGCTGCCCGCCCACTGGCCCGAGACCTCGACACGCCTGGCGATCAATGGCCCCGCCGGACCCATCGAGGCGATGGTCGGCGGCTGGGAAGGCACGCCCGCCCTGGTCGCCGTGGTCTGCCATCCGCACCCGCTGCACGGCGGGACGATGGACAACAAGGTCGTGACGATGCTGGAGCGCACCTTCCGCGACGCCGGCGCGGCGACGATCCGCTTCAATTTTCGTGGCGTCGGCGCTTCGGCCGGTGTCTTCGACAATGGCGAGGGCGAGGGTGATGACCTGGCCGCGGTGGTCGCCCAGGCGCGCGCGTGGGCGCCGGAGGCCACGCTGTGGCTGGCCGGCTTCTCCTTCGGCAGCTATGTGTCGACGCGCATGGCCGGCCACCTGCGCGCCGAACTGCTGGTCAGTGTAGCGCCACCGGTGGGCCGCTTCGCCTTCCGCCAACTGCATCGCCCGCCGTGTCCGTGGATCGTCGCCCAGGGCGAGGCCGACGAGGTGGTCGATCCGGCGCTGGTGTTCCAGCACTTCGCTCGCGTGCAGCCGCCGGTCGAGATGCTGCGTTTCGAGGCCACCAGCCATTTCTTCCACGGCAAGCTGGTCGAGTTGCGCGAGCGCCTCGGCGCGCTGCTCGCCGGGTACCGGTCATGAGGATCCACGTCGACCCGCCGCTCGAGGCCTACGAGGCCGGCATCGCCGCGGGTGACTGGCAGGACGATCCGGCGCAGCGCCGCGCTCTGGTCGAGTTCGACCGCCTGCACCGGGCGCTGATGCAACCTGCACCAAGCACGCCACTGCTGGCACGGGTGCTGCGGCGCAAGCCGGCGGCGCCCGCGCCGGTCCGCGGGCTGTACCTGTGGGGCGGCGTCGGTCGCGGCAAGACCTTCCTGATGGACCTGTTTCACGACGGCCTGCGCGGCGTGCCGAAGTTGCGCCTGCATTTCCACCGCTTCATGGGCCGTGTCCACGCCGAGCTGCAGACGCTGAAGGAGCAGGCCGATCCCCTGGTGATCGTCGCCGAACGGCTGGCCAGCGAAGCGCGCGTGCTCTGCTTCGACGAGTTCTTCGTCTCCGACATCGGCGACGCGATGCTGCTGGGCCGCCTGATGGAGCAGCTCTTCGCACGCGGCGTGGTGCTGGTGGCGACCAGCAACGTGGAACCGAAGCTGCTCTACAAGGATGGCCTGCAACGCGCGCGCTTCCTGCCGGCGATCGCCGCGATCGAGCAGCACTGCGTGGTGCAGAAGCTCGAGAGCGCGCAGGATTACCGGCTGCGCGCGCTGACCCAGGCGCACGTCTACCACCACCCGCTCGATGCTGCCGCCGAGGCGGCGCTGAAAGCCGCATTCGAACGCCTGGCCACCACCGCCGACGACGAGCGCGAGGCGCTGCTGGTCAACGACCGCGAGATCCCGCTGCGCCAGCGCGCCGGGGACGTGATCTGGTTCGACTTTGCGGCCCTCTGCGGTGGTCCGCGCGCGGCCGCCGACTACATCGAGATCGCGCAGAGTTTTCCGACCGTGCTGCTCTCGGGCGTGCCGGTCTTCGATGCGCTGAGCGAGAACGAAGCGCGCCGCTTCATCCACCTGATCGACGAGTTCTACGACCGCGGCGTCAAGCTCGTGCTGTCGGCCGCCGCCCCGCCCACCCAGCTCTACCGTGGCGATCGCATGGCCGCCGAGTTCGGTCGCACCGCCTCGCGCCTGATCGAGATGCAGAGCGCGGAGTACCTCGGGCGCGAGCACCACGACCGCGGCGCGGGCTGAACGCATGCATCAAGTGCCGGCCGGGGCTTTCCGGCCCGCGCTATCTTTGCATCATCCCGCAGCGAGGAGCCCGCGCATGATCCGCACCGCCGTCCTGATCGTCCTGGCCACGCTGGCCGGCTGCACCTGGGTCAAGCTCGAGAACTCGGGCGCGCGCGTGCGGGTTGCCGAAGCCTCCGAATCGCTGGCGGGCTGCCAGTTTCGCGGCGAGCTGACGGTGATGGTCACCCACCGTTTCGGCCAGATAGAGCGCAATTCGCTGAAGGTGGCCGACGAGCTGGAGACACTGGCTCGCAACGAGGCCGCCGGCATGCAGGCGAACACCATCAAGCCGCTCTCGCAGCCGGCCGGTGGCGAGCAGCGTTTCGGCGCCTACGACTGCCGCTGAGCCGCCGATGCGCGCGGTGCTGGCCGCGGCGGGAACTTACTTCGGCGCCGTGTTCGCGCTGGGCTTCGTGCTCGGAGTGCTGCGCATGCTGGTGCTACTGCCGCTCACCGGGCCGCTGATGGCGGTCGCCATCGAGTTGCCGCTGATGCTGGGCGCGTCCTGGTGGATCGCAGGTCGCTTGCGGCGACGCTGGCCGTTCGCGCCCGCTGCCGCGCTGGCGATGGGCGGGATTGCCTTCGTGCTGTTGATGGGGGCCGAGGCCGGAATCTCGCTGGCCTCGGGCCGTAGCCTCGTCCAGCACCTCGCGCTCTATGCCGAGCCCGCGCACCAGTTGGGGCTGGCCGGGCAGCTCGCCTTCGCGCTGTTCCCGTGGTGGCGAGCGCGGGCGGCAGGGCCACAGCGGCACGGCTGATTCTGCCGTCATTCCGGCGCAGGCCGGAATCCAGTGCTCTTGGAGGGTCCGGGGCCAGCGCGATCTGGATCCCGGCTATCGCCGGGATGACGAGTGTGGCCGCAACGCTGGGACAGAGCGTCGGCCTGAGTGCCGACCCACACGCCTGCGCTGTGCTCGTGGGTCCGGATTCATCCGGACGCGGTTCGATGTCGTCATTCCGGCGAAAGCCGGAATCCAGTGCTTTTCGAAGGTTCGCGGCAAGCACCGTCTGGATCCCGGCCTGCGCCGGGATGACGAAGGAGACGCCGCGGCGTCAATCGGGAACCCCGGGCGGTCGTGGGTCTCGGACTGAGCGGCGGACCCTCAGCCGCCGCCGTCGACCGCCGCACGCCCCTGATCGGGCACCGCATGCTTGCCGCCCTTGCCGCGGAAGGGCCGGTAGTACTCGTAGATGGTCTGGAAGTCCTTGTCCTGGTCGCCCGTGGTGTGGATCAGCGGGCCCAGGTGGAAGGTCTTGCTCGGGAAGTCGATGGCGACCGGGAAGATCGGCACCTTGGCCGCCTCGGCGATGTGCCAGAAGCCGCTGCGCCACTTCGTGACCGGCTTGCGCGTGCCTTCGGGTGCGATGAAGAGCCAGAGTTTCTCGCGCTGGCGGAACTGCTCGGCCATCTGCCCGACCGCGCCCTGGGCATTGCTGCGGTCGGTCTCGATGCCGCCGAGCGCGCGCATCAACGGGCCGAGGCCGAACCGGAACAGTTGGCTCTTGCCCATCCAGTGCGCACCGAGGCGTAGCCAGTAGGCCACCGCGATGCCAAAGAAGCCGTCCCAGTTGGAACTGTGCGGTGCGGCGATCGCCACCAGCCGGGGTACGTTCGGAAACTCGCCGACCACCTTCCACGAACTCGGCGCGATGATCAGCGCGGCCAGGGCACGGATGAAGCCCTGGCCCTGGCGGCGCGGGGCTTCGGGGGACAGCGCCGGCAGGCGTTCGTTGATCATTCGTCCGCTCCCGGCCGTCCGCGCATTTTCTTGATGTCGGCACGCGCTTTCTTGCCCTCGACCCGGCGCTTCTGCGATGCACGCGTCGGCTTGGTCGCCACGCGCGGCTTCTGCGTCACGGTATGGCTGCGCAGCAGCGCCAGAAGTCGCGTGCGCGCATCGGCGCGGTTGCGCTCGAGCGTGCGGTGACGCTGCGCCTCGAGCACCAGCACGCCGTCCTGGGTCAGGCGGCGATCGCTGGCGCCGAGCACGCGCGCCTTCAGCCAGTCCGGCAGGCTCGTCGAGCCGCGCACATCGAAGCGCAGCTCGACGGCGGTCGAGACCGTGTTGTCGTTCTGCCCGCCCGGACCCGAGGACCGCACGAAGCGCTCGATCAACTCGGCCTCGCCGAGGACGATGCCGGGGATCACTTCGAGCGCGTCGCTCGCGGGCGCGCTGGCGGGTGCAGGGGTCGTGGTCATGGGGGGATTGTAGGGGTGGGGCGGGGCTGGGGACATGGGAAGAGCAGATGGGTCCGCAAAGGACGCTAAGGACGCAAAGAAAAGCGAAGGGCGTGCTCCCTTTGCTGCCGATGAAGCAGCCGACCATTCATGCCTTGAACCTGCTTTTCTCTTCCTTTGCGTCCTTTGCGGACCAAGCTTCTGACACAACACTCGCCTCAGACCCCGTAGCGCGCGCGATAGTCGGCCAGGCGCTCGCGGTGGGCGGCGAGTTCGGGGCGGTCGGCGGCGTAGGCGAGCAGGTCGCCGAGGGTGGCGATCGCCAGCACCGGCAGGCCGAACTCGGCCTCGACCTCGCCGGCCGCCGAGCGCGCACCCTGGCCGCGTTCCTGGCGATCGAGCGCGATCAGCACCGCGGCGGGCTCGGCGCCCTGGCTGCGGATCATCGCCACCGACTCGCGCACGCTGGTGCCGGCGCTGATCACGTCGTCGACGATGACGATGCGGCCCTTCAGCGGTGCGCCGATCAGCACGCCGCCCTCGCCGTGGTCCTTGGCTTCCTTGCGGTTGAAGGAGAAGGGCACGTCGCGGCCGTGCTGCTCGGCGAGCGCGATGGCGGTCGCGCTGGCCAGCGCGATGCCCTTGTAGGCGGGGCCGTAGAGTCCGTCGAAGGCGATGCCGGAGTCGATGAGCCGCGCCGCGTAGCCGCGGCCGAGCGCCGCGAGCCCGGCGCCGCTGGCGATCGCGCCGGCATTGAAGAAGTACGGGCTCAGGCGGCCGCTCTTCAGCGTGAACTCGCCGAAACGGAGCGCGCCCGAGGCGAGGGCGAGGTCGAGGAAGTGGTCGCGGGCGTGCATCGGCGAGGTGGTCGGTGAAGGTGCGCGCAGCATGCACGCGCGAGGGCGTACGCTAGTAGTCCCTGCCGGTTGCGGAATGTGCCGATGCGCCTTGCCCTCGTTGCCCTGATCCTCGCCGGCGCCGGCTTCCTGGTCTTCGGATTGATCCTGCTCGTCGCGCCGCAGGCGACCATGGCCAGCCTCGGCATCTCCGTGCCGGATGGGGCGGCGACCGTCGAGATCCGCGCCTTCTACGGCGGCCTCGAACTCGCGCTCGGCGCGCTGCTGCTGGGGGCCGCGGCGCGACCTGATGCGCGCGCGCATGGCCTCGTGCTGGGCGCGGTCAGTTATGGCGCGGTGGGTCTGACCCGCGGCGTGGCGATGGCTGTCGCGGGCGTGGCCACGCCCTTCTTGTGGACGGCACTGGCGGTGGAGGCGGTGCTGGCTGGCTTGTGTGTGCTGGGGTGGCGGCGGATAAGGGCTTGGTCCCGCCGCTGAAGCGGGCGCTCGTCCCCTGCGCCCGAAGCGAACAATCGCAGGGTGCCGGTGAGCGCAGCGAAC
>JANJUH010000486.1 GCA_024710675.1 Lysobacterales bacterium | reverse complement strand
CCCACAGGCTCACCGCGCCCCGGGTGGGTCCGGATTCATCCGGACGCTCCTGGCCGAGACCCTGCGAAAAGCGTCGGGATGAATCCCGACCCACATCCGGCACGCCGCTGCGGCAATCCTCTTCCCGAGTCCCGAGTCCCGCCCTCCATGCCAGAATCCCTGCAACACCGCTCGCGGGGATCACGCATGCCGGCCTACCTGCTCGCCCTCGACCAGGGCACGTCCAGCTCGCGCGCGCTGCTCTTTGATCGCGAGGGGCGGCTGGTGGCGGGGCACCAGGAGGCCTTTGCGCTGGATTACCCTGAGCCGGGTTGGGTCGAGGTCGATGCGCGGGTGCTGTGGGACTCGCTGCGGCGCTGCCTGGAAGCGGTGTTGCCCAAGGCCGGCGTCCCGGCGCACGAGGTGCATGCGATCGGGCTGACCAACCAGCGCGAGACCATCGTCGCCTGGGACCGGGATTCCGGCGAGCCGGTGGGTCCGGCCATCGTCTGGCAGTGCCGCCGCACTGCCGGGGCCTGCGCGGCGCTGCGCGCCGATGGCCACGAGGCGCGTGTGCGGGAGCTGACGGGCCTGGTGCTCGATCCCTATTTCTCGGCCACGAAGATGGCGTGGATCCTCGCTCACCGCCCCGAGGCACGCCGCCTCGCCGAGGCCGGTCGCCTGTGCCTGGGCACCGTCGATGCCTGGATCGTCTGGCAGCTCAGCGGCGGCGCCTTCCTGAGCGATGCCAGCAACGCCTCGCGCACGCTGCTCTACGATTTGCAGCGCGGCGACTGGTCGGACGAGTTGCTGGCGCTGTTCGGCATCCCGCGCGGCTGCCTGCCCGAGATCGTGCCGTCCTCGTCCAACATCGGGCCGATCGATGCACGCTTCCTCGGCGCGCGCATCCCGATCGCCGGTATCGCCGGCGACCAGCAGGCGGCGCTGTTCGGCCAGGCCTGTTTCGCGCCGGGCATGGCCAAGAACACCTACGGCACCGGGTGCTTCCTGCTGATGCAGACCGGCCAGCAGCCGGTGGCCTCGCAGCATGGCCTGCTGGCGACGCTGGCCTGGCGCATCGGCGGGGTCGACACCTATGCGCTCGAAGGCTCGGTCTTCGTTGCCGGCGCGCTGATCCAGTGGTTGCGCGATGGCCTCGGCGTCCTGCGCGATGCCGAGGAGAGCGAGGCGCTGGCGCGGCAGGTCGCCGACAGCGGCGGCGTGCACATCGTGCCGGCCGTCACCGGCCTTGGCGCGCCGCACTGGGATGCCGGTGCGCGCGGCCTGATCGCCGGCCTGACCCGCGGCAGCACCCGCGCCCACCTGGCGCGCGCCGCGCTCGATGCGGTGGCCTTCCAGGTCGACGAACTGATCGCCGCCATGCAAGCCGATGCCGGGCCGCTGGCGGAGCTGCGTGTCGATGGCGGCATGACGCGCAATGACCTTCTGATGCAGATCCAGGCCGATCTGCTCGACGTGCCGGTGCTGCGTCCGCGCGAGCAGGAGTGCACCGCGCTCGGCGCCGCCTGGCTGGCGGGCCTCGCCACCGGCGTCTATGGCTCGCTGGCGGAGATTGGCGAGCTGTGGCGGCCGGGCCGGCGTTTCGATCCTGCGATCCCGGCCGAGGAACGCGGACGCCGACGCGCGGACTGGCGTATCGCGGTGCAGAGGGCGCGCTCGTGAGCGCCGTGCTGCGCGCCTGGCAGGGCGACGTCACGAGGCTCGCGCTCGATGCCATCGTCAACGCCGCCAACGAGTCGCTGCTGGGCGGCGGCGGCGTCGATGGCGCGATCCACGCCGCGGCGGGGCCGCAGTTGCTCGAACACTGCAGTACCCTCGGCGGTTGTCCGACCGGCCAGGCGCGCATCACGCCAGGCTTCCGGTTGCCGGCGCGCCACGTGATCCACACTGTCGGTCCGATCTGGCGCGGCGGTGGCCATGGCGAGCCCGAGTTGCTGGCCTCCTGCTACCGCGAGTCGCTGCGCCTGGCGGCGGCGCATTCGATCGGTAGCCTCGCATTTCCTTCGATCTCGACCGGCGTCTACGGCTATCCCAAGCGTGAGGCCGCCGTCATCGCGCTGGCGACCGTGCGAGCGGAGTTGGCCGCGCTGCCGTGCATCGCCGAGGTGGTCTTTTGCTGTTTCAGTGCCGCCGATCTGGCGATCTACCGCGAACTGCTGCGCCGGTCAGAGCCGAGCTGAACGAGTCCAGCCGATCTCGTTCAGTTCAGCGCGGGGTCTTGCTTGCCAGCCGTCGCCGCTGAGGCGAGGATCGACACGCCGCCCGCGGCCGCTGACGCCGTTCGGGCGGACGGATTCCCTTTCCAGGAAGGACCGCGGTCATGCATCGCTTCCGCAAGATCCTGTATGTCGTCGAACCCGCCGTGGCGCAGGAGGCTGCGTTGCGGCGGGCGTACACGCTGGCCGAGTCCAGCCAGGCCGAGCTGACCCTGCTGGCCGTGGTGCCGCCGGTGGGCGAGCAGCTGATCGAGTGGCCGCAGGGCGTGTCAGCCGAGGGCGTGCAAAAAGCGGTGCTGGACGAGCGCCGCGCCGCCATCGAGGCGCTGGTGGCGGCAGGTCCGCGCAGCGTGCAGCCCCGCATCGATGTGCGCTGTGGCCGCGATTTCATCGAGATCATCCGCAGCGTCCTGGCCGAGGGACACGATCTCGTCATCAAGGCTGCCGAGGATCCGGGCTGGGCCAGCCGCCTCTTCGGCAGCGAGGACATGCACCTGATGCGCAAGTGCCCCTGCCCGGTCTGGCTGCTGCGGGCGGACACCACCGGGCCCTATCGCACGGTGCTGGCCGCCATCGATGTGGCCCGCGGCAGCCAGGATGCCACGACGGCGGCGCTGAACCGGGAGATCCTCGAACTGGCCGCGAACCTGGCCATCGCCGAATCCGCGAGCTTGCACCTGGTTCATGCCTGGGATGCGCCGGCCGAGTCGCTGCTGCGCACCTTCGGCAGCCATCCGGACGACAGCCTGCGCTATGCAGAGGGTGAGCGCGAGCGCCACCGGGCCGGTCTGGACGAGGCGCTGGCGTGGCTGGCCGTCAACTACGGCCACGAAGGCGCCCGCTGGCTGAAGCCCGAGGCCCACCTGCTGCGCGGCAATCCGCGCCGCGTCATCCCGGCGCTGGCCGCCGAGATCGCGGCCGATGTGGTGGTCATGGGTACGGTCGGCCGCACCGGCGTGTCGGGCCTGCTGATCGGCAACACCGCCGAAGCCATCCTCGACCAGCTCGCTTGCGCGGTGCTGGCGCTCAAACCCGCCGGCTTCCGCACGCCCGTAACACTGGAGGAGCAGGGATGAGCACCCCGGAAGATTGGCACCGGCGCAGTGCCGAGGAAGCGCTGGCCGCGCTGAAGGTCGGTCGCGAGGGCCTGTCCGCAGCCGAAGTCAGCCGCCGCCGCGCCGAGCACGGACCCAACCGCCTGCCGGAGGCGCCCAAGCGCAGCGCCTGGCTGCGCTTCCTCATGCAGTTCCACAACATCCTGATCTACGTGCTGATCGGTGCAGCCGTGCTGACCGCCGCACTGGGGCACCTGGTCGATACCGCCGTGATCGCGGGCGTGGTACTGGTCAACGCGGTCATCGGCTACCTCCAGGAGGGCAAGGCCGAGCAGGCGATGGAGGCGATCCGCCACATGCTGGCGCCGCGCGCGGCGGTGCGCCGCGATGGCCGCCGGCAGACCATCGACGGTGCCGAACTGGTGCCCGGTGACATCGTGCTGCTGGAGGCCGGCGACAAGGTGCCGGCCGACCTGCGCCTGGTCGAAGTGCACAGTCTTGCGGTGCAGGAGGCGATCCTGACCGGCGAGTCCGTGGCAGTCGAGAAGCAGCTGCGGGCGGTCAAGGCCGAGGCGGCGCTCGGCGATCGCACCTGCCTGGCCTTCAGCGGCACCACGGTGACCCACGGCCAGGGTACGGGAGTCGTCATCGCCACCGGTGCGCGCACCGAGATCGGGCGCATCAGCGGCCTGTTGTCGACGGTCGAGACGCTGACCACGCCGCTGGTCGCGCAGATGGCGGTGTTCGCGCGCTGGCTGACGCTGTTCATCCTCGCCATCGCCGGGCTGGTTCTGGCCTACGGCTACTTCGTGCTGCACCAGCCCTTCGCCGAGCTGTTCATGATCGTCGTCGGCCTGTCGGTCGCGGCGATCCCGGAGGGCCTGCCGGCGGTGCTGACGATCACGCTGGCGGTGGGCGTCAAGGCGATGGCCGGGCGCAATGCGATCGTGCGGCGGCTGCCGGCGATCGAGACCGTGGGCTCGGTCAACGTGATCTGCTCGGACAAGACCGGCACGCTGACCCGCAACGAGATGAGCGTCAGCAGCGTGATCGCAGGCGGTCGGCGCTACCGGATCGCAGGCGAGGGCTATGCGCCGGTAGGCGAGGTCCTGGATGAGCGAGGCACTACCAGCGATCGCGTACCCCTGTTCGATCTCGCCCGGGCTGCGCTGCTGTGCAACGACGCCGAACTGGTGAATGCCGATGGCCAGTGGCAGGTTTCGGGTGACCCGATGGAAGGCGCCTTGCTGGCCTTCGCCGGGCGGGTGCTCGACGATGAGCACGGCGAGCGCGAGCGCCGCACCCGCACCGACCTGATCCCCTTCGACGCGCGTCATCGCTTCATGGCGACGCTGCACCACGACCATCTCGGCCACGCGGCGATCCGGGTCAAGGGCGCGCCGGAGCGGGTCATCGCGATGTGTGCCAGCGAGCGCGGACCCGATGGCATCGAGCGCCCGCTCGATGCCGACGCCTGGCGCGCGGCCGCCGAGGCGATCGCCGCCGCCGGCCAGCGCGTGCTGGCGCTGGCGATGCGCGCCATGCCGCCCGAGCACACGGTGCTGGAACTCGCCGATGTCGACGGCCACCTGGTGCTGCTGGGCCTGGTCGGCCTCATCGACCCGCCGCGCGCGGAGGCCATCGCCGCGGTCGCCGAGTGTCGCGCCGCCGGCATCGCGGTGAAGATGATCACCGGCGACCACGCCCGCACGGCGGCGGCGATCGGTCGCCAGATCGGGCTGGAACGGCCGGATGCGGTGCTCACCGGCGTCGAGCTGGATGCGATGGACGAGGCCACGCTGCGCGAGCGCGTGCGCGAGATCGACATCTATGCCCGCACCAGCCCCGAGCACAAGCTGCGCCTGGTGATGGCGCTGCAAGCGCATGGCTTGACCGTGGCGATGACCGGCGATGGCGTCAACGATGCGCCCGCGCTCAAGCGCGCCGATGCCGGCGTGGCGATGGGTCGGGGCGGCAGCGAGGCGGCCAAGGAAGCGGCCGAACTGGTGCTGGCCGACGACAACTTTGCCTCGATCGTCGCCGCCGTCCGCGAGGGTCGCACGGTCTGGGACAACATTCGCAAGGTCATCAGCTGGACGCTGCCGACCAATGCCGGCGAGGCGGCGACCATCCTGATCGCGCTGATGCTGGGCATGGCGCTGCCGCTGACCCCGGTGCAGATCCTCTGGGTCAACATGATCACCGCGGTGACGCTCGGCATCGCGCTCGCCTTCGAGCCCACGGAGCCCGGCACGATGCGCCAGCCACCCAGGCGCCGCGACGAGCCGATCCTCTCGCTGGGCCTGGTCTGGCAGGTGCTGCTTGTGGCCACGCTGTTCTGCGTAGGGGTGTTCGGCATCTTCCGCCACGCCATCGATGCCGGGCACTCGGTCGAGCTGGCGCGCACGCTGGCGATGAACACGCTGGTGGTCTTCGAGATCTTCTATCTCTTCTACATCCGCAACCTTCACGGCACCTCCTTCACTCTCGCTGCACTGCGGGGGACGCCGGCCGTGTGGATGGCGATCAGCGTGGTGACTGCCGGTCAGTTCGCGCTGACCTACATTCCGCCCCTGCAGCGCGTCTTCGGCACCGAGGCCGTGCCGCTCGGACTGGGCGTGGTCGTCGTGCTGCTCGGCGTCGTGCTGCTGGCGGTCATCGAGATCGAGAAGCAGCTCCGCCTGCGCGTGCTGCGCGCGGCGCCGCGCATGCGGGCCAATTGACCGGAGGACGATGGACACGCTGGCCCACATCCTGCTCCTGCTCGGTGTCGCCGTCGCCGTCGTCGTCGTCTGCCAGCGGCTGCAGGTGCCGACCAGCCTGGGTTACCTGCTGGTCGGTTTCCTGCTCGGACCGCACACGATCGGCCCAACCGTCGACCTGCCCGAATTGCACGCGCTGGCCGAGTTCGGCGTGGTCTTCCTGCTGTTCACGATCGGCCTGAACTATTCGCTGCCGCAACTGAATGCCTTGCGCCACCAGGTGCTTGGGCTGGGTGCGGGGCAGGTGTTCGCGACGACTGCGGTGGTTGCGCTCGGCGGCTGGCTGGCCGGCCTGCCCTTCGCAGTCGCCTTCGTCCTCGGGGCGGTCTGCGCGCAGTCCTCGACGACGATCATCGCGAGCCTGCTCGGCGAGCAGGGCGAGCAGAACCGCCATCATGGCCGGGTCGGGCTGGCGATGAGCGTGTTCCAGGACGTCACCGCGGTGCCCTTCCTAGTGGTGATCCCAGTGCTTGCCACCGGCGTGGCGGCCACCGCCTTGGCCGGTGCCCTGGGACTCGCCCTGGCCAAGGCCTTGCTCGCGCTCGCCCTGGTCTTCCTGGTCGGGCGCTGGCTGCTGCGACCGCTGTTCCACCTGATCGCCGAGCGCCGCTCGGGCGAGTTGTTCACGCTGACCGTGCTGCTGGTCGCCCTGCTCGCGGCCTGGACCACCAACAGCCTCGGGCTGTCGCTGGCCTTTGGTGCCTTCCTCGCCGGCATGATGCTCGGCGAAACCGAATTCCGGCATCAGGTCGAATCCAGCATCCGGCCTTTTCGCGACGTGCTGCTCGGCCTGTTCTTCATCGGCATCGGCATGCGCTTCGATCCGGTTGCGGTCTGGCCGGTGTTGCACTGGACCCTGCTCGGCGCAGGCGTGATCCTGGCCAGCAAGACGATCCTGGTGACCCTGCTGGTACGGCGCGCCGGATTCGATGCCCGCGATGCGCTGCGTACCGGCCTCGTGCTTGCGGTCGGTGGCGAGTTCGGCCTTGCGCTGGTCGCGATCGCCCTCGATGCCCAGGTCATCGACGCCCGGATCGGCCAGATCGCGATTGCCTCCGTGCTGCTGGCAATGATCGGCGGCGCGGTGCTGATCCGCTTCAACGGCGCGATTGCCGCTGCGTTGGTGCGAGTGGCGCCGGATGCGACGCCCGCGGTCGAAAGGCCGCAACTGCGAGCCGACACCGATGGACAGGTGGTGATCGCCGGCTACGGCCGGGTCGGCCACGTCATGGCCGTGCTGCTGCATTCGAGCCACGTGCCCTTCATCGTCTTCGATGCCGATCCGAAGCGCGTCGCCCAGGGTCGAGCGGATGGCTTCGAGGTCTACCTCGGCGATATCTCCGATCCGGCCCTGCTCGCCGGCCTGCACATCGAACGTGCCGACCTGCTGGCGATCACCGTCAACGACATGGACACCGCACTGTCGGCCATCGGCTGGGTGCGTTCGCAC
>JANJUH010000375.1 GCA_024710675.1 Lysobacterales bacterium | reverse complement strand
CAACAACAAGAGCACGCGATCCTCGCCGGCCTCGGCCTCGAAGATCGCGTCGATGCCGCTGAAGGGGCCTTCGTTGATCCGTACCCGGGCGCCCTTGACCAGCGGCGGCGGCGCCAGGCGGACGAAGCCGTCCTCGCCATCGATCCGCGCGCGTATCTGTTCGATGACCGCCTCGGGTACCCGCGCCGGCTCGCCGCCGAAACGCACGAGGCCAACGCAGCCGCGCGTTGAGCGTACCGGCGCCAGCGATTGCAGCGTGGGGTCCGACTGGATGAAGACATAACGAGGGAATAGCGCCTCGGTGCGCACGATCATGCCGCTGGCCGCGCGCACCGTGCGCCGCGTGCGCGCGTGCAGGCACTCGAAACCCTGGCGGCCGAGACAGACGACCGCCTCGGCTTCAGCGCGCGGCTTGGTGAGGACAGCGAACCAGTGGAGCAAGCGCGGCTGCTCGTGCGTTCAGGACTTGAACGAACATTAGCCGCAGCCCGATCGACCTTGCAAGCTGCGGCCCGCATGAAAAAGCCCGCTGCAAGCCCCACGCGGGTAGCGCCTGCGGCGCAACCCACGCTTCGCGGCCCGCAGGCGTTCGGCGCCATGTAGCCCGCGTTGACCGCCGCAGGCGGGCTACGCGGGGCGGCGACGCGGGATGGCCGGCACCTCCGGCCGCACCACCAGCGTCGCGCACGCCAGCGCGAACACCACCGACATCGCGGTCGTCCGTAGCGGGTAATCGACCAGCGAATGCAGCAGCAACAGGACGATCACCACGGCAGCCGCGCACTGGATCGGGTGGGCCTTCCCGCCCTGCCGCCAGAGCGCGGCGAAGGCACCCGTCAACCACCAAAGGAAAGCGGCCGCGATCGGGAGCAACAGGATGCCGAACTCCACCCACAGTTCGGCCCAGTCGTTGTGCGCGTGGTTGAGGAATTTCGCGCCGAGGACCTCGAGCGGCTCGTGCGCGGCGTAGGCGGCGGGGAAGGTGCCGGCCCCACTCCCCAGCCATCCAAAGTGTGCGGCGAGATCGAGGAAGACCGGCGCGGTGACGAAGCGGTTGTCGCTGAACTGGGTCAGGCGCTCCTCGAAGGCCAGGAAGCCGGCCTGAAAGGCGATCAGTCCTGCGAAGGCGAAGAAACCGGCCAGCCAGCGCCAGGCGCCCGGATGCTCGGCACGCGCGCGCCAGGCCCAGAACAGCAGCGTGAGAATGCCGAGCACGGCCAGACCCAGGCCTGCGCGCGAGCGCGACAGGGTGGCGCCGGCCAGCAGCATCGCCGCCACCAGCACCCAGGCCAGCGTCAGGTAGACCTGCCTCGCCCCTCCGCGCCGGCTGGCCTTGTGGGCCGCGGCCACCACGAAGGCGAAGACCATCGTCGTTGCCACCGCCAGCAGCGAGGCATAGTGGTTGCGGTTGGCGAACAGGCCCACCGCGTCGTGGACATTGGTCGGCGTGTAATGGCGCAGTTCGCTGTGGGGGCCTTGCGCGAGCTGGGCGAGTCCGATCGGCACCATCAGCAGCGCCGCCCCGACGACGGTCCACCAGAGGATGCGCAGGACGCGCCAGGGCAACTGGATCGCGATGACCAGCATGGCCAGCGCCGGCAGCAGGCCGCGGGCACTGGCCAGCGAGGCCTGCGGATCGAGCGACCACGCGCGCCAGCTGGCCCAGGGCAATCCGAGTTCAGCCGCCTGCCCCGCCAGTTCGGCACGCCCCGGCGCCCACGTCCAGAGCAGCGCAGGCAGCGGGATCGCGTGCAGCAGCGGCAGGGCGATGGCTGCTCCCGAGAGCCACAGGAGTCTTCGACAGCCGGGGTCCAGTGCCGCGAGGTCGAGCCGTTGCAGCCCGAGCACCAGCACCGGCAGCGCCGCCAACTGGATCGCCAGATCGGACAGCAGGTCATTGCGGGTGCCACCGCCGACGATGAGGGCCAATGCGAGGAACAGCGCGCTGGCGATGGCCCAGCCGGTGCCTGCCTCGTCGATGCTCCGGGAAGCGCCAGAAACGCGTCGGGCCGCGCGAGGCGGCCCGACTTCATCCGTGCGGCTGTAGGACATCAGGGCGACTGGACGTCTTCCTCGTCCTCGACCGACAGGCACAGTCCGCTGGCGACCGCAGCGCTCGCCCACCACAGCGGCGGGCTCATGCAGGGCGAGTTGGACGGGATGATGTAGCGCTCGACCTTGTCGTCGTCGTCATCGCCACCGACCTCGATCTTCTGCGTGCAGCCATCGTCGAAAACGATCAGCGCCCTGGAGCCGGCCTTGACCAGGACCTCCTGCTCGGCGCGCAGACGAGTGCCTGGACGCAAGGGAACCTCGCGGCCATTCTCGTCGACGACCATCACGTCGCCTTCGGCCTCGTTGAGCGCAGCGGCAAACTCCTTGAAGTCCCGTTCGCGACCTTGCGAGGTCCCGAGCAAGCCGGCGCCGGCGGCCAGACCGATCGCCGCCAAGGTGCGGGAATTGCTGTTCTTGTTGACCTTGGCTGCACCACACGCCGCGGCTGCGGCGCCAGGGCCAGCCCACCACAACGTGGCGCAGGGCGAACCGTCGGAGAACTTGTACACATCGTCGTCCGGATCGAGTTCGAGGTCGCAGCCATCATTGAAGACGATCAGCGCCCGCGACTCGTCGGTGACGAGCACTTCCTGATTCTTGCGCAGCTGCTGGCCTTCGATGGCCTGAACGGTCTGCTCGCCCTCCTTGATCAGCACCACGCCCTCGACGTTCTGCAGGGTGCCGATGATCGGGTCCTTCGGTGGCTCCTGCTCCTGCGCGATGGCCGAACCAGCGGCGACGGCGGCGATCAGGGCGACGAGCAGCAGGGAGCGGGCCATGGCTGGCTTCCGGTGGGCAACTGGGCGGATAGGGTACCGCGGCTTGGCAGATGTTCACAAGCGCAACCCGCCATACCGTCGCAGGAGCGCGCTCAGCGCGCGAAGGAGCTTGCCGTAAGCCCATCGCGCCCGAGGGCGCTCCTACGGCGGAGGTACCGCGCCTTCCGCGCAGGAGCGCGCTCTGCGCGCGATTGACCTCGTCGTAAACCCATCGCGCCCGAGGGCGCTCCTACGCATGGGGTCGGAAATTCCCTACCTCCGGGCGCGGCAATGACCGGATGCGCTGGCGGAAACGCGCCGACAAACTGATTTCATGACCATAACCACCCCTCCCGGGCAACGCGCCCTGCGCCACGGACGCCGGACGCTTGCGAACGTCGTCTACCTGATCACCTTCTGCACCCGCGATCGGCGCCCATGGTTCGCCAGACCGGCGCTGGCCGGGCTCGTCATGGACGTCTGTAATGCTGACGGCACTTGGCCACGCGCGCGACCGCTGTTGTGGCTGCTCATGCCGGATCATTGGCATGGGATCGTCGAAGTGAAAGGTACCGAACCATTGGGACAAACCGTCGCACGGATCAAGGGACTTTGCAGCCGGGCGGCGGCACCTTTGATCGATGGTCTGCTTTGGCAGCGTGGATTCCACGATCATGCCCTGCGCCGCGATGAGGACCTGGATCGCGTCATGGCCTATGTCCTCCACAACCCCGTTCGAAAGGGCCTGGTCGAGCGTTGGGATGAATGGCCCTGGCGCGGTGGCGAATGGTCAGACAAACGCGCCCCGTAGAGCGCGCTCTGCGCGCGAAAGATCTTGCCGCAAACCCCATCGCGCCCGAGGGCGCTCCTACAACAGACGGGCCGGCACACCACCGCTGCCGCAGGAGCGCGCTCTGCGCGCGAAAGATCTTGCCGCAAACCCCATCGCGCCCGAGGGCGCTCCTACAACAGACGGGCCGGCACACCACCGCTGCCGCAGGAG